>NZ_JBEYVS010000010.1:96680-192729 GCF_040644095.1 Streptomyces sp. NPDC047028 | reverse complement strand
CTGCAACAACCCCTCCCCCGCCCCCGGGCACCCGCGCTCCGCGCGGCGGCCGGCAGCTCCGCTGCCGGGCGGACAACTCCGTTGTCCGGGGCTCGAATTGCTCCGCAATTCGAGCTGAACGGAATTCGCTCCGCGAATTCCGTTGGCTGGCTACAGGGTGGGCTTGTCGGGGTACCCAGTGGATTCGGTCTTCCTGATGTCTCGTCATTTTGGTTTGCAAAGAGGGCTGTTGGAATTCGTGATGAGAGTACGTTGTGCTGGCATTCCCGGGCAACCTGTGGCCAGAGGTCAAACGAGCCGTCCTCGCGCACTAGGTCCACTGCTGTCTCCGCTATGCCGGAGCTTCTCCGGCGAGGGAACGGTCCGTGAGAAGACGAAGGAGTAGTGTCGAACGACTCGGCTGGTGTGCAGCGTGCGGCTGCAGTGGGGGGTCTGTTCGGGCTGGTGGCCCGTGATGAGCTGGCGTCTGCTCATGTCCCGCTGGCGGCGGAGGCGTTGGGGTGTTCGGAGCGGACGGTGTGGCGGTGGCTGTCCGCTGGCCGCGCGAGCGTCCAGGGTGGGTGTCGGGCCGGCCGGTTCACGGTGACGGCGCAGATGCGGCGGCTGCTGGCTCTGTGGGTGGCAGGGCTTCCCGTGTGCACGCTGAGTTTGTCGAGTGCGCTCGGCTGGACACCCGTCGCACGGGTCGGTGCCGTCGTTGGCCACGCTGCATCGGGCGATCCGCCGGGACCCTGACGACGGGTGAGCGCCCGGGGCTGCGGCAGGGTGAAAGAGCGGCGGCGGGTTCATGGTGTGTCTGCCAGTCGGCCGGCTGGTCATCGTGATGCGGTGTGGCAGAGCGATCACAAGCGTGTCCCGGACGAGGCCGGCGTCGAGGGGGGGTTGGTCTGTGCGCGGGTGACCTGGCTCATCGACTGTGGGGCCAAGGTGATCGTCGGGGTGGCTGTCACGCCGCATGAGCCCAGCCTGGATGCGGTGCTGACGGTTGCGGTGTGCGATCGACCGGCGTGCCGACCTCGCCCCGTATCCTGTCCGCACACACCAACCCAACCACTGACAGATCAGTGACGAAAACCCACTGATAGAACAGCACAGAATATGTGCTCCGTTGCCGGGCGGACACCTCCGTTGTCCGGGGCTCGAATTGTTCCGCAGCTCGAGCTGACCGGAATTCGCGCTCCGTGAACTCCTGTGGCCGGTTGCAGGGTCGGCCTGCCGGGGTCTTTCCCTGGAATGAGTAGTTCTGGCTTTCCGTCATTTCAATGCGGAGTCCTCTGCTGTCTCCGCTGGTGACGGAGCTTTACCCGTGATGGGGCGGTCCGTGAGAAGACGAAGGGGTACCGGACGACTCGGCTGGTGCGCAGGGGTGCGGCTGTGGTGGAGTGTCTGCTCGGGCTGGAGGCTGGCGGTCAGCTGACCTCTGCTCATGTCCGCGTGCTGACCGAAGTGTCGGGGTGTCAGGGGCGGGACGTATAACGGTGGCTGGAGGCCGGCGCGCGCGGGGTGTCTCGGACGGGTGCCGGCGGGCCGGTGCACGGTGTCGGCGCGGCAACTGCCGGTTTGTGGGGGGGATCGCGCTTGCCGTGTGGACGCCAGGCTCGTCGAGCGCTCATGCGGGGTGCCACCCGCGGCGTCATCGCGGCCTGCCCCAGTAGCTACCGCCCGCAGCGGACACTACGAAGGGCCCAGCTGACGTGGCGGTGAGCTGGGCTGTTGGCACAGTCCGAGACACGGCGGCAGCCCACCAGCTAGGGGTGTACCGCCGTGTCTCGTTGTCCGACCAGCGTGATCCTTGTAGCGCTCAGCGGCCGAGCTCGATCAAGGCCGCGAGTGGGTCGCCGCTGGCGGCAGCCAGCGCCTTGACGGCTTCCTCCCTGCTGACATTGCCCTGGGTGCTGACCACGTGGATGTCCTCTTCACTGAACTCAGCATGCTCGGCGTCTCCGTGATCGCTCATGAAGCCCTTAACTCCTTTCAACGGCAGGCGCAGCCGGACGGCTGCGCACCAGTCCCAAGCTACGAACAACGCGTCCGCCACATGATCATTGCCGCAGCCGGTACATACGGACGAGGGGCGGTCTCGCACCCAAATGGAGATCGAGTCGCGGCCCCTGACAAGAGCTGCGGATCGCACGCGTCAGCCGCTTTGCTCATCGAGCGGATACGCGATCACCCGTCGAAGTAGCGCAGCTCCGTGTCCGGCTGGCACGCGCCGCACGCCGCGACTGCATCCGCGGGGGCCCACAGCGCCTCGTCCCGGCTGATGCCGCGGCTACGTTTCCCGAAGTTCCAGTAGTCGCCGCAGTGCACGTACACGGGCGGGCTGTGCCCGTTCAGGTCCTGCTCCAACAACCAGTCCGGCTGCGGGGGCCGGGCTGCCAGAAGGCGTTACCGTTCGGTTTCCCGGAGTTGCTCATCGGCGATCCACCGCCGGGTTTGTTGAAGGTCGCGCTGCTGTACGCGCTCTAGGAACCGGAGCAGCGCGAGACGCGACAAAATCTTCGTTCACGTGTTCGAGTCACTCTTCAGTCATGCCGGCGGTTCCGCAAGAACACCGTGCTCATCGTGGACGGCACTCTCGTCCCCACCCGCGACGGCACGATCGCCGAGCAGTCCAAAAACTGCCGCTGCTCCACCGCCCACCAGCTCGTCATCGACGCCCGACACCCGTCTGGTCGTCGTAGTCGGCCGGCCCTTGCCCGGCGACCGACATGACTCCCGAGGCTGGGAGGAATCTGGCGCCAAGGCCGCCGTGGGCGCCACGATGACGATCGCCGGCGACGGCTACCCAGGCACCGGCCTGGTTATCCCGCACCGCCGCCAGAGACGGGAGAGAGCTCCCAGCCTGGAAGCTAGCGGCACACACACCGCACGTTGCAATCCTGATCAGATATCTGACCAGGCTTGTATGGGTGTCAGAAGACGGCGGCCAAGAAGCAGCCGTCGGCCAAGAAGCCGGCGAAGAAGACACCCGCGGGGAAGAGCGTGCGTGAGCTGCCATCGGGCGGAGATGCCAGCGAGGGCCAGCGTGGCTTCGGCGAGCCCGAAGCGGTCGCCGATGCATTTGCGGGCACCGCCGGTGAAGGGGATAGGTCGTTCTGTACGCCATGGTCGCCCCGGGCACGGATCAGCACTGGAACCGGGACCTGGCCCGGGCAGGCGTCGAGTGTATGCCCATGGGTGATCATTCATGACGCGGTGCAGATGCCAACGGCCGGGCCGTCCATGGCGATGGGATTCACGGAACTACGGTCAGAGCCGTTTTCAAAGATTCCCATCACCGGCGGGTGGTGCCGTTCGTTGGCAGTGCATGAAGAACGTGAAGGTGCCGGTGGGGGCGGCCATGAGGGCTGTCGGGTTGCGGTACGCATACCGGCGGCATGCTGTGCTTGACGGTGTGGACCTGACGCTCGGCCGGGGTGTGCTGGCGGGCGTGGTCGGCGAGAACGGCGCCGGTAAGTCGACGTTGCTGCGGGTTCTTTCTGGTGAGCTGCGGCCGGATGGCGGTGCTGTCCAGATCGAGGGCCGTGTGGGGACGTGCCCGCAGCGTGCCGTCCTCCACCCGCACCTGTCAGTCAGGCAGCACCTTGATTTCTTCCGCAGTGCTTACCGGTTGCCGGGGCTGGGCCGTTCCGCAGAGCTGGTGGAGATGCTTGGTTTCGGTGATTTTCTGGATGTGCCGACGGGGCAGTTGAGCGGTGGCACGCGGCAGAAGGTGAATCTGACGCTGGCGTTGATGCATGATCCGCAGGTGCTGCTGCTCGATGAGCCTTACCAGGGCTTCGACTGGGAGACGTACCTGAGGTTCTGGGAGATCGCGGGGCGGCTGCGTGACGAGGGCCGCTCGGTGTTGGTGGTGTCTCACCTGGCCCATGACGCCGAGCGCTTCGACGAGTTGTGGCGGCTTTCCGACGGCGTCCTGCGGTGTGGGCGGTGATGGGCGGCATGAGGAGCGGTGGTCTGCTCACCGCGGCCCGGTACGCGCTGGTGGAGCAGGGCCGCAATCGCTTTGCGCTGCTGCTGGTTACGCTGTTCGTTCCGGGGTGGATCACCCTGGCGGGGTTCATGCTGCCCAGTGCGCCGGCGGTTTTCGTTCTGCGGTCGGCGGGGCTGGTGCTGCGGCCGGACGGGCGTGAGCTGTCCCAGGTGGCGGGTGCGCTGAACACCGCGACGCTGATCGCCGGGTTCATGATGTTCGCCGTCACCTTCAGCACGGGCGACTTCGACCGGCGGCTGGTTCTGGCCGGCAGCCGGCGCGTGCATCTTGTCGTGGCGAAACTGGTGGCTCTCCTGGCGGTCGCCGCCGTGGTGTGCGGTTATGCCACCGGGGTCCTGTGCGTGTTCTGGCCGCCGCGGCAGCCGCTGCTGCTGGCCGTGGCGTTGTTGAGCGCGTCGGCGACGTACGGCGTGCTCGGCGTGGCCCTGGGGACTGTGCTGCGCCGTGAGGTGGAGGGAATGTTCGCGATTGTCATGATCAGCATGGTGGATGTCGGGTTGCAGAACCCGGCGTTCAGCGGCGGAGCCGGGAGCGACGGCGTGCGGGTGCTGCCCTCGTACGGGGCCTTCCAATTGGCCACGGGTGCGGCGTTTTCCTCAGCCCGGTCGGGGAGTTGTCTGGTGCTGCAATCGGCGTGGTTCACCGGGGCCGTGCTGCTGGCCTTCCTGGCGTTTCGCGTGCGTTCGCGCAGCGCCCCGCGCCAGCCATGAGGCTCAGGGGAGGCTTGGGGTCCAGTGCGGAGTGCGGGCTGCGGTCGGCCGGGGTCTGCGGTGAAGGGGCGCGTTGATCGCGACGTCGTCGGCCGCGAGGCTGGCGAACTGCGGCAGCAGTTGGGAGGCGGCCGTGGTGGTGTGGATGCTGACGTGGCGTCCGCTGCTGCGAGCGAGGTCGAGTACCTGTGACCAGGAGCGGAACGGTACGAGGACGGCGAGCGGCCCCGGGGGGATCGCGGCGGGGTCCAGCGTCCACGTGTGTGGATGGGTCAGCACGACAGGGCCGTGGAGCGCAGGTGCGAGAGCGGGGCGGGGGCCGGCGTCGTACAGGATGTTTGTGCCGGCGGCAGGTGCGGCTCGTAGGTAGGCGCGCAGGCCTGCCGCCTGGCTCGCGTCGGCCAGAGCGCTGAGGGTCGAGTGCTCTTGTAGCGGTGGCAGGACCGGCAGGCGTGCGGCGGCGTGGGCGAACTCCTCGACGAAGCGCTGGTAGTGGCCGGTGTGGACGGCGACGACGGGGGTGCTGGTGCATACCCGTCCGGCGCCTGCGAAGCAGGTTTGCAGTGCCGCACGCAGGGCTGCCGGAAGCCGCGCGTCGTGGCGGATTGCCATCAGCGCGGGAGCAGTCGGGCGGGCCCCGCCCGGCCGGAGCGGGCAGCAGCCCGGCTGGTGGGTGTCGGTGTGCTCAGTGAGGAGAGCGTGGATCTGGTGGTCGGCTCCGAGGACGAGCTGCCAGGCGGTTTCGGGAATCCCGGCGTAGAAGGCCAGCGCCGCCAGGCGGGCTGCGACCACGGCCGTGCGCCGGGTCACCTGCGTAATGACGCAGGAGCCGGAGCAGAGCGCCGGGAGCACGGTTTCCAGAAGCGAGGTGAAGGGGCGGGCGTCGTCGGTGCGGGTGGACAGCACGGCGGCGTCCGCGTCTGCGAGGGGCTGGCGGCGAAACAGCTGCCAGCCGTTGGCGCGGGTCGCTGCGTGCGGGCGGGCTGCGGCGGCGAAGTCCGCGGCCGCGTCATGGTGGCTCAGAGCGCAGCTGTGCTGGGCGAGAGGAAGCAGAGCCTGCCTATCGGCGCGGACCAGCGCCAGGAGCCGGCCCAGAGCCTTGCGGCGGGCGGGACCGGGCGTGCTCGCCCAGAGGCGGCAGTGCTGCCGCGCGCGGTGCACGGTGGCCAGGATGTCGGCGGCAGTGCAGGTGGGAGCGACGCCGAGGTTTTCTCCGGTGAAGGCGCTGGTAAGCGGCAGAGGGGTCCCGCCTCCGGCGGTGAGGTGGCAGAGATGGTCGGCCCGTGGGGCGGGAGGAGGCATGGGGCGGTGCTCTCTGGATCGGCGTCAACGGAGGCAGGCGGGCTACAGCTGCTGGGCCTCTGAACGTCTGATCAGGGCTTTTGCTGGACGGAGCGCTGGGTTCAGGCTGCAGGTGGCGAGGGCGCGGGCCAGGGGGCCGCGGGGATGCAGGAGAGGGAGTGCCGTGATGGTGAACACGACGCAGCCCGCGGCTTCCCCCAGCATTCGCATCAGCAGGACCAGGCAGGCGGCGGCGAGGATCCCAGGACATGCCATGAAGGCGAGCAGGGCGGTGGCGAAGCGTGTTGCGGCGGCGGCGAGTCGTGGCCCTTGGCTCTGCTGCGCGTTCAGGCTGAGGCGGCGGAGCAGCCAGAACACGACGGGTGTCACGGTGGCGAGCATGACCGCGAGGGTGAGGGCGACGGAAGTGCCGACCCAGTGGCCGGCGAGATCTGTCACGCGGCTGCGGGCGGTGGCCGGCCACTGAGCGGGAGCGGCGGTGAGCAGGCGCCGCAGGCCCGTCCCGTCCCAGCCGTGCAGGAAGAGGGTGACGATGGCGAACGTGGGCCAGGCCGTCTGCAGGAGGGCGGCTTTGAACAGCCCGCGGCGCAGCAGATGCTCCGTTACCAGTACGCCGGCCGTGCCTGCGGTGAGAACGCCGGCGGTGAAGGCGAGGGCCAGCCATCCGGGTGGGTCGGGGATGACCTGCATGGTCTCCCAGGCGGGGAAGGCATGCAGCAGCCACAGGCCGCAGGGTACGAAGAGCAGCCCCAGAAACAGCAGCGTGGCCTTCAGGGCTGCGGGCCGCGGCGCTGAAGGTGTGGTGAGCGCCCGTGGCGCGCCGGCGAGGGCGAAGGCGGAGGAGATGCCGTAGGCGAGGAAAGGGTCGACTTGGATCAACGGCGGTGCTCTTCCCGCTAGTCAGGGGGTGGTCAGGACGAGTGCGGCGTTCTGTCCGCCGAAGCCGAACGAGGTCGACAGAACGGTCTCCAGTGGCAGGGCCCGTGGGTGGCGGACGACGATGTCGAGTTCCCGGCCCGCATCCTGGCGGACCAGGTTGGCGGTCGGTGGGACCTGCTGGTGTTCCATAGCCAGGACGCTCAACGCCGCTTCGATCGCGCCTGCCGCTCCCAAAGCGTGTCCGAGGACGCTCTTGGACGCGGTGACCGGGGGCGGCGTGCCCCGGTACAGGCGCAGGTAGAGCTCGGCTTCCACTGCGTCGCCGGCCTGGGTGGAGGTTCCGTGGGCGTTGATGTGATGGATGTCGTGGGGGCTGAGGCCGGCGTCCTTCAGGGCGGCGAGGATGGCCTGCTCGGCTCCGCGGCCGTGCGGGTGGGGTGCGGTCGGGTGGTGGGCGTCCGCCGAGGCGCCGAAGCCGCGCAGCAGGGCGCGGGCCCGGGCGCCGCGGCGGCGGGCTTGGTCGCGGCGCTCCAGGACCAGTACGGCGGCGCCCTCGGCAAGGACGAAGCCGTCGCGGTCGGCGTCGAAGGGACGGGATGCCTGGTGGGGGTTCTCGCAGCGGCGTGAGAGTGCGCGCAGTTGGTGAAAGCAGGTCGCGGTCATTGCCGACCGGGCGGACTCAGCGCCGCCGGCCAGGACGACGTCACAGGTGCCTGCCAGCAGCAGGCTCCGGGCGATGCCGAGGGCTGTGGCTCCCGATGCGCAGGCGCTGGAGACGGTGAAGTTCGGGCCCAGGAAGCCGAGATCGGCGGCTACTTCCGCGGCGGCCATGTTGGGTACGCTGCGCGGCAGGGCGAGGGGTGAGACGGAGTTGGGCCGGCCTTGGGTCAGGCGGTCGAACGCGGCCGGGTAGGTGTGCAGGCTGTTGCTGCCGACACCGAGAACCACTCCGATCCGTTGGGCGATGCGGCCGGCCGGCTCCAGTGCGGCATCCGCGGCTGAGCGGCGGGCGGCGGCCAGTGCCAGGTGGGTGAACCGGTCCAGGCGGCGCACCGTTCTGGCGTCGAGTTCCGTCCGGGCGTCGAACGGTGCCGGGCAGGAGATCGTGACTTCGAGTCCGTCCAGGACGGGGTCGTCGGCCGCCAGGCAGCGGCCGGCTGCCATCGTCTTCCAGACGCTGTCCGTGTCTGTGCCGGCCGGGGTGATGAGCCCGATCCCGGTGACGGCGATCTCAGGCGGCGGCATGTGCACGCTCCAGTCCCGCGTGCAGGGCGGTCACCAGGTCCTTCACGGGTGCTGGAAGATCACGACGGCGTTCTGTCCGCCGAAGCCGCTGGAGTTGCTGGCTACCGTGTTCATCCGGTGCGACCGTGGTTGCTTGGTGACCACGTCGAGGTCGATTTCGGGGTCCATCCGGTCGAGGTTCGCGGTCGGTGGGATGAGCTGGTGGTGCAGGGACAGTACGGAACAGACCGCCTCGATGGCGCCGGCGCCGCCCAGGGCGTGCCCGAGGACGCTCTTGGTCGCGGTCACCGGCGGCGGCGAGCCGAACACGGCGCGCAGAGCCGCTGCCTCGATGCGGTCGTTGAGGAGGGTTGAGGTCGCATGGGCGTTGACGTGGTCGATGTCGCTCGGCAGCAGCCCTGCCTCGGCCAGGGCGATTCGGAAAGCCTGCTGGGTGCCGAGCCCTTCGGGGTGGGGCGCGGTGGGGTGATGGGCATCGCTCGTTGCCCCGTACCCGGCCAGGCGGGCGTACGCACGGGCGCCGCGGGCGCGGGCATGTCCGGCACGTTCTAGGACCAGGACGCCGGCTCCCTCTGCCAGGACGAAGCCGTCGCGGTCGGCGTCGAACGGGCGTGAGGACGCCGCCGGGTCGTGCCGTCCGCTGGCCAGCGCGCCCATCCGCCAGAACGTCACCGCTCCCACCGGGGCACACGCGGACTCACAGCCTCCGGTCACCACCATGTCGCACAGACCTGTCCGGATCAGCAGGGCCGCCATGCCGACCGCGGTGGTACCGGAGGCGCATGCGGTACTGACGGACATGGTGGGGCCGAGCACGCCCAGTGCCCTGGCCACCTCGCCGGCGGCCATGTTGGGTGAGCAGCGAGGCACGGCGGTGGGCGTGACGGCCCGGTATCTGCCGGCTGCGATGGCTGCGTATACGTCCGTCGTGTGGTCCTGGCTGCTGCCGCTCACGCCGAGCAGTACGCCCACCCGGGTGGATTCGCAGGTTGAGGGGTCCAGCGCTGCGTCGCGGGCTGCCTCCTTTGCGGCGGCCAGGGCGAGCCGGATGAACCGGTCGGCGCGCCAGGCCAGACGAGGTCCGGCGGCCGCCGCCAGGGCGTCGTCGTCGACGCGGCAGGAGAAGGACACCGGCAGGCCGGCGAGCACGGGGTCAGGGGCGGCGGTGGATGCCCCGTCACACACTCGCTGCCAGGTGGACTCCACATCGGTGCCGGCCGGTGTGACCAGCCCCAGGCCGGTCACCACCACCTCGTGATCGGATACCGTCACCGGCTGTTCTCCTGGCAGGCGCTGTCGGTGCCACCCGTCTGCTCCACCATCCGGGACAGGGCCCGTCCGGCCTCGGCCAGAGTGGTGGACGGCCCCAACCCCAGCTCATTCTCCTGAAGTTCGACGCCCGTCTGCTCCTCAAGTACCACAACGAGTTCGAGGACGGCGAGCGAGTCCAGGTCGAGTTCCTCGAAGGTGGCGTCGGGGCGAATCAGGTCGGGGGAGACCTCCAGGTGCTCAGTCAGCAGGCGGCCCAGCATCGCCTCGTCGATCTGGATCGGGGTTGCCTGGGTCATTCGGCGTTCCTCAACTGTGAGTGGGACAGGGGAAGGCGGGCAGGGTTGGGGTGGCGGTCGCCGGTCGGGGGACGGGATGCGAGTGCGCCGTGCAGCGTCGCGTCCAGGTACTCGTCGTCCAGCCGGGGTGGCGGGGCGGCGCCGCGCGCGGCATCGGCGGCGTCGAGTGTCGCGCGGGCGTAGCGCCGCATCAGGCCGAAGTAGAGGTGGTAGCCGCCCGACATCGTCCGCAGGAAGACTTCGCCAGGGTTGGGAGCGGTGATGCGTTCCACCAGTTCCACCCTGAGCCAGGGCACAAGGCGTGTGGTGAGGTCCACCAGCGTGCGTACCGGAGTGTCGATGGGGTGCACGATGTGATGGGTGCGCACCGGCGTATCCTGCTCGAGTTCTGCGAGGTGGACCATGGCGTCCACCGCGTACTCGACCGGCAGGATGTTAAGGATTGCGTCCTGCCGGCCCTCCATCCGGATGCCGACCGTTGCGCCCTCTCCGGCGTCGGAGTTCAGGCCCAGCCGTCGGCGCATCGGCCCGGGGCCGCGCTGTGCCAGCAGCGAAAGCCGCGCGCCGAGCAGAGCGTTGGGGTGCTGGGGCGCCGACCTGGGCACAGGCCGGTTCGTCACCAACACACTGGGGCGGAAGACTGTCACACGCCGCCCCGCGCGCCGCCGGGCCCATGCGCGGACAAGGCGCTCGGCCGTGTACTTCGACTCCTCGTAAGGGCAGAGGAAGCCGTTGGCAGCGTCCAGGTCGTCCTCGCCCACCAGGCCGGAGCGGCGGCCACCTGCCACGAACGCGGTACTGATGTGACAGACCCGCGTAAGCCCGGTACCGGCCGACGCCAGCATCAGGATGTTGCGTGTTCCCATGGCGTTGACGCGGTGCACCAGATCCGATGGTGCCTCCAGGCCGGTGACCGCGGCGCTGTGCCAGATCACATCGGCCTCGTCGGCCAGCCGCCGGAACTCCGAGGGCTCCAGGCCGAGACCCGGCGCCTCGATCCGCACCGTCACCGGGCGCACCTGGGCGGGCAGCGCCGCAACGACCGGCGCCGGTGCACCCGTAGCCTGCAGTGCGGATGCGAGCCGCACCAGCGCCTTCTGCGGCGTGTCGCGTCCCAACGCCCTGACGGTGTGTCCGTCCGCCAGCAGACGTGCCAGCAGGTGGGAGCCGACGAATCCGGTGGCGCCCGTCATCACGATGTTCATGCCCGCACCCCCGGTGTCCCGGCCTCGCTCACAGGCTCCGCAGCTTTGCCGCCGCCGTCAGGCCCGTTGGTCAGCACCGGCACCGAGGAAAAGTGGCGCGCCACGTTCGCGCCCCCCGACAGACGGTGCGCAGCGACACCGAGACGCAGTTCAGGAAATCGCCGGAACAGTTCGACCAGCGCCGTGCGGACCTGCAGACGGCCCAGACCAGCACCGGGGCAGAAATGCGGGCCGTGCCCGAACGAAAGGTGCCGCCCTGCGCCCGGGCGCCCGGGTCGCAACTGCCAGGCCGAAGGCCAGGCCTTCGGATCGACATTGGCCGCAGGGAAGCAGAGCACCACCAGGTGGCCGACGTCGAGTTGATGTCCGCCGAGCGTCATCGGCTCGGCGGCGAAGCGCCACACGCCGTAGGTGAAAGGAGCAGCCAGCCGCAATGTCTCCTCGATGACGAGGTCTTCGTCGCCCAAACCCGCCGCCAGAGCCTGCCTGACCTCGCTGTGAGCCTCGTCGAGCAAGTGCACGGCGCCGGCGGGGATGACGGCGAGCGTCGAGTCCATGGCAGCGAACACCACGAAAGACAGCATCCCGAGCAACTCGTCGCCCGACATGAGCCCCCGCCGGTACGCCGCCACCAGCGCAGTGGCCAGATCATCCCCAGGCCTGCGCCGTGCCCGCGCCACCAGAGCCGCTAGCGCCTTGCTCATCGCTGCGGTGGCCGCGACCATCGACTCTTCCTGCGGATCCGTGCAGGAACTCAGCCGCAGACTCAACCCGACCAGCGTCTTCGCCTCCTCCACGCTCTGACCCAGCAGGTGCGCCACCGTCCGAGTCGCCACCGGCCGCGCGAGATGGGCCACCAGATCTCCACCACCGTGTTCCGCGAACCGGTCGAGGGCCCGGCCAACCGAGCGGCGCACCACCGGCGCGTGCCGTGCGATCGCCTCCGGTGTAAAGAACGGCCGCAGCAACGCCCGGAGCCGGACATGATCGGCAGCGTCGGCACTGAGAACGTGGCGGCTAGCGGAGACACCGTCCAGCGGGTAACGGCGCGACGCAATACCGTGCCCGGCGCCCACAACCCGCCTCGGGTCATGCACCAGTCGTCCATCCCGTGCCGCAGACCTGACCTCCGCATGCCCGGTCACAGCGAGAGCCGGCAGCCCTCCGGGAAGCACCACGCGATGAAAGGGCCCGGCCGCATGCAGCTGGTCGTACATCTGCCGCGCTCCCCACTCTGCAGTCCCCAGCGGGCAGAACTCCTCTTGCAGAGCTCCCGCCTGCGCCCGCGTACGAGCCACGACGTCACCTCCCGCACGCTTTCGCCACCGTGCATCCCGAGAACGTGAGAACGCCGCCAGCGGGACGGCTGCAACCTCTGTCACCTGCGATCTAGGGATATCAGGGCGGCGGACGACAGCGTGATGTCCATTCACTCCCGCGAACGGCATATACACAAAACCTGCACATAGCGGCTGTGAAACAGCAATAAAGGAATCTTCAGTTCAAAAGCCATACATCTTGGACATGCCGGCGCCGCCAGGACCGAGGGACGCTCCTCCCAGCGGCCGAACCCCGCCCGCCGGCGACAAGGATGTGATCGATGAGCGTCTCCGTAGGTGGCAACAGGTCCCTACCGTTGTCAGCGGCACGCATCCCGTAAGCGGGATACTTCTTCCCTATTGCGCCATGATCGCCCCAAAACACCCCTATCCCGGCGTCTGACGCAAGGGGTGCCGGACTCCCCGAGGCGCAAAAAGGAGGAACCCTCAGGCATGACCGCTGACGTCGACCTTCTCCCCGAACTCGAACCGAGCGTGGAACAACTCCTCGGGCGCCACCTGGCCACCTGCCAGGACTGGCTCCCCCACACTTACATCCCCTGGAGCACCGCCACCGACTACGACGGCCCCCTCGGAGGGGAGCCCTGGACAGCCAGCCAGTCCGGCATCGCTCCGGCCGTGCGAGACGCCCTCGTCATCAACCTACTGACCGAGGACAACCTGCCCAGCTACCACTTCGAGATCGCCACCCGGTTCGGGCGCCAACGGGCCTGGGGCGAATGGGTGCACCGATGGACCGCCGAGGAAGACCGGCACGCCCACGCACTGCGCGGCTACCTGCACGCCACCCGGGCCGTAGACCCCGTCGCGCTAGAGCGTCAGCGCATGCGCACCATGAGCGCAGGCTTCCACAGCGATCAGCCCACGCCACTGCACGCCCTCGCCTACGTCATGGTGCAAGAACGTGCTACCCGTGAAGCCCATCGCAACGCCGGAGCGGCCTGCAACGACCACCCGGGCCGCCTGCTGATGACCCGCATCGCCGCAGACGAAAACCTGCACATGCTCTTCTACCGCGACCTCTACGCCGACGCCCTGGACATGGCTCCCGACCTAGCAGCAGCTGCCCTGGCCGACGCGATCTGCAACTTTCAGATGCCCGGCACCACCATTCCCGGCTTCCAACAGCGGGCACTGCGTATCGCCGCAGCCGGCATCTACAACCTCACCATCCATCACGACCACGTCCTGCAACCCCTGCTGCGCACCCTGCGTGTCATGACCCGTAGCGACCTCGGAAAAGCGGGAGAACAGGCCCGCCAGCGCATCGCACGACACATGGAGCAGATGCAGGCCACTGCTGCACGCTTCAACGCCCTCTACCAGCGCAGGGGAGCTGGCCGCGCCGCCACATGCATGTGACGCCGTCGTTCGGGCATCGGCGTGAGCACGTCCGGCGGACAGCACCAGTGCGCTGACGGCTGTAGGCGCACGCGCCGTCATGCTCCAGGCGCAGAGACCTCCGTTTGGGCAACGGTCACCGTGCCGTTGCCCGAACTCTTTCCTGAAGTTTCTATTCCGGACTGGCGCGCCTTGACCTGCTGATACGAGGTTCAGGAGCAGGTACTCACCCCCGACGGCCGCTGCACCGTGCTGGAGATCGGCGCCCGCCTGGGCGCCGGGCACATCGGCCTGCTCATCCAACATGCCCTGGGCATCGACTGCTGGCGGGGGCCCTGTGGGACATCGCGCTCGGCCACCCGTCCAAGGTCACGGCACAGTCCCGGAGCTACGCGACGGTCCGGTGCCTGACCAGCCCCGGCGCGGGCCGCCTCGTGGCCGTCGACGGCCTGCCCCACATAGGGCAGCAGACCCCCGTCGTACACCCAGCCCGTCGAGCGTGGGGATCCCCGCCCCGGCGGTGAAGTTGCCGTCCGAGGCGCCGCCGACGGCCACCTCTGTCAACGGGCCGAGGCCCAGATCCGATGCCAGCCGCCGGGCCCGCGTGAACAGCGCGCGGGAGAGTGCGGCGGTCAGCGGCGGACGGTTGGGCCCTCCCTCCACTTCGACCGCGGCCCTTCCAGGCAAGCCGTCAGCCCGCGCATCGCCTCGTCCACACGACACTGCTCGTCGGCGTCGCGCACCCGCACGTCCACGTCCAAACGGGCCTCGGCGTGAACGGTGTTGGCGGTGGTACCCGCCTCCAGCCGGGTCGCGGTGACAGTGGTGCCGCGCCCGGGGTCGCCCAGCCGGCCGACGGCCAGGATCTGGTGCGCGGACTCCACCGGTGGCGTTCACCCCGCGCTCGGGTTCCAGTCCCGAGTGGGCGGCCCGGCCGCGCACTCGAACCAGATAGCGCGAGACTCCCTTGCGCTCGGTCTTCAGGGCGCCGCCGGGCCCGGCCCCCTCCAACACCAGTACCGCGGCGCAGCCGCTCGCCTCCCGCTCGATGAGCCCGCGCGAGGTGAGCGAACCGGGCTCTTCGTCACCGGTGGCCAGCAGCGTCAGTCCGTCCAGCCGCTTCACGCCGCCGTCGGTCGTCAGCGCCGCGAGCGCGTGGAACGCCATCACCAGCCCGGCCTTCATGTCGAAGCACCCGGGACCACGCAGCACTCCGCCCTCGGCACGCAACGGATTCCGCCCGAGGGAACCGAGTGGCCGCACGGTGTCGTGGTGGCCGAGCAGCAGTACGTGGGGGACGCCACCGAAACGCCACCGCAGATGCGTGCAGCCGTCGATGACGATCCGCTCGGGCTCCTCCCCGAGATACTCGGCGCCCATCCGGGGCACGGCCTCGGCGCTGCGAGCCACCGCCGTCGTGTCCTGCGAAGGGGACTCGCACCGCACCAGCCGCCCCACATCGGCCACCATCGCGGCCTCCTGCTCCCCGCCGCTCTCCGGCGGGGACTGCGCAAGCTCCTTGCGCTCCGTCACGCGAACACCTTCAGTCGCTGCCTCCGTACCAGCTTGGGGTGACGTACCGGAGCGCGGTCCGTGAGCGAGGCCAAGAGCCACGCGCCGTTTCCGTACGCTCCGATGAACCCCTTCATCGGGAAGCCGGATCACGGACGCGGAGGACTGGGCGGGGATCCGCCGGACGTATCGAAGGGACGGCGGCACGCCGGTCACCATCGCCGAGCCCCCGACCGTCCGCCCTGGGGACGGACGCGCTGCCTATTCCGTCGTCGAACCGGTCCGCGTCCGCCTGATCGACCTCGCCCGACGCGTGCGCGAGGGACGCCTCAAGCCGGTCATCGGTGACGTGCGGCCGCTCAGCGAAGCGGTCACCCGCGTTCACACCGGGACAAGCGGATCCACGGCAAGACGATCATCCGCGTGAGCCAGGACCGAAACCGGAGTACCGCCGGACCGCAACGGCTCGGCTCCCGACCGTGCAGTCGACCCTGGAAGTGCCCGTCGAGCCACCCACGCGAAAAGGGCGTTCGCCGGAACTGGCGCCTCAGGGCCAAGGTCACGGTCGTCGTCGCCGAGATCGACCAGGAGCGCAGGTGATCGGCGGTCGCCCCCCCCCGACTCCCTTGGCGCCGCGCGTCACCGGATGGCCCGGCGGACGACGCACTCGACCGTGCCGCCCTCTTCCTCACCCAGCAGCACGTTCATGACCGGGACACGGCACATGTCGGTCGATGAGGGCCGGTCCCGCCGATCACCTGGGAGAAGCGCGACGCGTCCTTTGTTCTCATGGCGGGCGTGGGTCACTTCCGCCGGCCGGCTCGACCGGCGGCGGCGAGGCGGGTCTCGAAGCCGTCGAGGAGGGACTGGAGGCCGAACTCGAAGGTGCTGTCGGGCGCTGCGGCGTACTCCTTGGCTGCCGTGGTGTCGAGGCGTTCGCGCAGATGCGGGAAGTGCATGGCGGTCTCGGTGGCGCGTGTCATGGCGTCGGCCATCAGTTGCTCGGCGTCTGCGCCGTTCTTGCTCAGGCGGCGGTTCAGCGAGACCTGGGCGGCGGGGCCGAGCGCGCTGCCGAGCACGAAGGTGAACACCGCGGCGGCCGCCTGGTCCGCGCCGTCGGTGGTGAAGCCCGCCTGTTCGTAGATGGCCAGGGTGAGGTCGTTGTACCGAGCCTGGCCTGGTCCGTGCAGGAGGTGGCTGCCGAACGCCTGGACGAGCCAGGGGTGCCGGGTGAGCATCGCGTGCATGCGGGTGGCATGAGTGGTGGCGGCCGTGCGCCAGTCGGTGGTGCCGAGATCCAGTGGTTCGACCTCGTGCCAGATCGCGTCGCCGGCGAGCCGGACCAGGTCGTCCTTGGTCTTGATGTGCCAGTAGACGGCCGTGGCGGCCGTGCCGAGCCGTTTCGCAAGGCTCCGCATGTTGAGGCCGTCCAGTCCCTCGTCGTCGAGCAGTTCGATGGCCGCGCGGACGATCCGGTCCGCGGTCAGGGTGTCTCTGGGCATGACCAGCACCTTACTTGAACTAAGTTCTTGGGCGACTCTTGCACTTTGTTCAAGTCGTATCTAGGCTGTGCTTGTACTTAGTTCAAGCGACTTGAGGGGGAAGCCATGCCGCAGGAGAAGCTGTCGGAGTTCGTCACGGCGCAGGCCACGGAACTCGGCGTTCCGGGGGTCGCCGTCGGGGTGCTCCTGGACGGGCAGGAGATCTACGCCTCGCACGGCGTGACGAGCCTCAGCAACCCGCTGCCGGTCGACGAGAAGACCCTGTTCCCTCTGGCCTCGGTGTCCAAGTCCTTCACGGCGACCGCGCTGATGCGCCTGGTCGCCGAGGGAAAGGTGGACCTGGACGCGCCGGTGCGCAGCTACGTGCCCGAGCTGAGGCTCGCCGACGAGCAGGCCGCGGCGCGGATCACCGTGCTGAACCTGCTCAACCACACCTCGGGTCTGGACTGGAACCTGATCGACGACGGCGAGGGCGACCGCTCCCTGGCCGGGCTCGTGGCGAAGCTGAACCAACTGCCGCTGATCGCGCCGCCCGGGGCCCGTGCCTCGTACAGCCAGGCCGGTTACAACCTGGCCGGGCGGATCGTCGAGAAGGTCACGGGCCTGCCCTTCGAGCAGGCCATGGCCTCACTCGTCCTGGAGCCGGTGGGCCTTGCGGACACCGTGTACGGCCTGTCCGAGGTGATGGTCCGCAAGTTCGCCGTGGGCCACAACCGCGGCGACGACGGTGAGCTGCGCCCCGCCCGGCCCTGGGCGGCGTTCAAGGAGGGCGCTCGCGGGGACAACCCCGGCGGTGGCCTCGCCTCCTCGGTCAGCGATCTGCTGCGGTGGGCGCGGTTCCAACTCGGCGACGGTGAAGGCGTGTTGCCCGCCGCGGAGCTACACCGCATGCGGGAGCAGACAGTCGGGCTGCGCGCCAGCACGCTCGGCGACGGCTTCGGTATCTGCTGGTTCCTGCACGACCTGGACGGCCTGCACGGGATCGGCCACGGCGGTTCGGGCAACGGCCAGTTCGCCGAGTTGCTCATCGTGCCGGAGCGCGACTTCGCGGTGGTCTCCCTGGCCAACGCCGGCCCGGACGGTTACCCCTTCAACCAGTCCGTCGTGCGCTGGGCACTCGAGCACTACCTCGGCGTCATCGAGAAGACGGCGGAGCCGGTCCCCTACGACGAGGGACGGGCCCGGCAGGTCGTCGGCCGCTACGAGATCGACGCCATGAACCTCGACATCGCCACCGACGGCACCCGCCTCACCCTGGCGGTCGGCATCAAGCCCGAGATCCGCGAGGCATCGGAGGAGGAAATGCCCCCGGACTACCCGGCCGCAGGGATCGGCTTCCTTCCCGGCGACGGCGACGGCGACGGCGACGGCGACGAGTACATCGTCACGGAAGGTGGCCTCGCGGGGCAGCGGGGTTACTTCTCCCGCGACGCCGGCGGCGCGATCACGGGCGTCGACCTCGCCGGACGGCTCTTCAACCGGGTCACGGAGGCATCCTGATCCAACCCCAGAACGGACGGACCCGATCGCCGCGGGACACGACCGGATCCTGCTGCCAGGGACCACGCTCGCCGAACTCGCCCTGCGCGGCCCCGCGTGACTGACTGCGGGGGGTTCAGGGGCGCCGGGCGATCCAGGTGGTGCGGGTGGTGCGCACGCTCACGTCGTCGCGGTGCGCGATGCTCAGCGGCTGCGTGTGGTCGAGAAGCGAGTCCCAGGCGGCCAGGTCCTCGGTGTCGAGGACGTCGGTGACGTGTGAGCGCAGCTTGGCCAGGCAGATCTGGGCGTAGGTGTTCAGGGCCGGCCCGGCCTCGGCGTGGTCCAGGCGGATCTCGACGGGGCGCGGCTCCTCGACGGCGAATCCGGCGTCCTGGAGCCGGCCGGTCCAGGCGTGGGGCGGCCGGGTGTTCGTGGCGGCGTGCAGGCGCGCCTCCAGGCCGGGCCGGCCGATGCCGGTGTCCTCGGGCAGGAAGCGGGGGAAGAAGTCCATCTCGGTGACGGCGAGGAGCCCGCCCGGGCGCAGGTGCGCGAACGCCTGGGCGAGGGCGTGGCCGGGGTCGGCGACGTGGTGCAGGAAGGCCGCGGCCCAGATCAGGTCGTACGGGCCGTCTTCCCCGAGGTCGTTCCACGGCTCGTCGAGGTTCGCCTCCCGGGTCGTGATCCGCTCGGCGAGGCCGAGTGCGGCCGCCTGCTTGTTCAGGCGGTGCAGCATCTGCGGGGAGATGTCCACCGCTGTGATCGCCGCCGAGGTGAAGCGGCGGGCGAGGGCGAAGGTGCCGGTGCCGGGGCCGCTGCCCAGGTCCAGGATCCGTATCGGAGCGGGGTCTGCCAGGGCGGCGAGCGAGCCGGTGAGCTGTGTGAGGAAGGGTTCCAGGACCTCGGCGTCGAGTTCCAGCAGCCGGGCCATGGCGAGGTCGGCGTCGCTCGCCCGCTCGTGTCCGGGGTGACCGTGAGCGCTGTGGTGTGTGTGCATGGCTCGACGGTAAAGCGGGCCTTGTCCTCGCGTCATATACTCTTGCCGGTGGAGCAAGAATCGACGTTGGACAGCATCGTCAGGGTCCGGATCAGGTCTTTGCGCAAGGCGCGGGGCTGGTCTCTGGACAGCCTCGCGGGGCGGGCGGGCATCAGCCCCTCCCAGCTCAGCCGCATCGAGACCGGGCACCGTCGCATCAGTCTCGACCAGCTCACCGCGATCTCCCGCGCGCTGGGCAAGTCCCTCGACGAACTCGTCGAGTCCCCCGACGACTCCGACGTCGTCATCCGCCCGGACCGCGACGAGCACCGCGGCGTGACCACCTGGCTGCTGAGCAACGACGGCGGGCCACACGGCCTGACCGTCGCCAAGATGCGCATCACCCACCAGGCGGGCGGCGTCGCCCCCGAGGACCTCGGGGTCCACCCCGGCCGGGACTGGTTCACCGTGCTGTCCGGCACGGTGGTCCTCCACCTCGGCGAACGCGTGATCCGCGTGGAAGCCGGGCAGGCCGCCTCGTTCTCCACCATGACCCCGCACGCCCTGCGCAGCGACCGTGGCCCCGCCGAGATCCTGTGCATCCTGGACCACAACGGGGAACGCAGCCATCTGCACACCTGAACCGCCCGCGCGCGCCACCGCGTCAGAGCGTGACCGTGATCTTTCCTTCCGATCGACGGCTCAGGGCCACGGCCCAAAACGGTCAGCGGTCGGAGTCCGGGCTCGGGCTGAGCCAGCCGCGGTGGGCCGCCTGGACACCTGCCTGGAAGCGGGTCGTGGCGTTCAGGGTGGTCATCAGGGCGTGGATGCGCCTGACGACGGTGCGTTCCGTGATGCCGAGGGCGCGGGCGATGGTGCGGTCCTTGGCCCCGGACGCCAGCAGGCGCAGGATGTCCCGGTCGCGGGGGCGCAGGGGCTGCGGGGAGTTCGGGGAACGGGGGGATTGCCCGGGCTGGTTGGGGTGCGGGGCGTCGCGGGAGCCGGTGTCCGTGGCCGAGGAAGGCGCGGGGTGCGCGCCGCCCAGGGGGGCGCCCTTCTCCCAGAGGGCGTCGAAGGTCACCAGGAGCGCGTCCAGCAGCGGCGAGGAGCGTACCAGCAGGCGGGTCGAGGCGTCGGCGCCGGTGAAGCTGAGCGGGATGAGTGCTTCGGTGCGGTCGGCGATGAGCATCTTCATTCGTACCTCGGGCAGGCTGCGGGCCTGCTCGCCGGCGGAGAGATACCGCTCCAGCAGGGCGAGGCGGTCGGGCAGGGCCAGCACGGGGGCGTGGTAGAGGGCCCGGTACCGTACGCCGCGCGTCAGGGCCTGGAGTTCGTTCGTGTTGAGCGCGCCGTCGTTGAGGTACGGCGGGCTGTCGATGATCAGCACTTCCTCGCGGGCGCCGAGTTCCAGCCGGGCGAGGGTTCTCAGGACCGCCTCGGCACCCTCCACCAGTTCGAGGAGCGGGCTGGACCCGTCGGCCACCGGGGCCCGACGCACAGTCAGCTCACGGGCCCTCGCGCGCAGTTCGTCGAGTACCTGGTGCTGGTGCAGGACCAGGGCGTCCAGGGCGACCTCGGGGGGCGCGGCGACGTAGCGGGCCGGGCGGCCCAGGAGCCGGTTGCACAGGGCCGCGGCGGTGAGTCGTTGCAGCGAGTGGCGGATGGTGGGAGTGCTCAGGGCCAGCGAGCGCGCGATGTCGGCGGGATCCGCCTGGCCGTGTGACAACAGGTACAGGTATACGTCGCTGTCGGTCGCGCCGAGGCCGACCGGTTCGAGCAAGTGGCCCATGCGGCGGACCCTAGGTCGCGGGACCTGGCCAGACGACCGGCTGTCATCAAAGGATGAGCCAAGGAATCCTCAAATCGACTGGTCAGCAGGGTGTTTGGGCATGGGTGTGCCGCCCGGCGCGGACGGGTTGTCCGTGCCGGGCGGCGGGAGGGCGCGCCTCGCGGCGGGGAGGCGCGCCGGGCCGCGGTGGCGGTGGCGGTGGCGGGGTCAGAAGCCCTGGTAGACCCGCCAGCCGAAGGTGGTGGACCCGGTGGACCCGTCCGTGTCCTTCGCCGTGATCCGCACCGTGTAGTAGCCGGCCCTGGTCGGTGTGCCGGTGATGGTGCCGGTGGTGGAGATGTGCAGGCCGGGCGGCAGGCCCGCGGCGGAGAAGGTCAGCGGTTCACCGTTGCTGTCGCTCGCCCGGACCGTGACCGGCTGGGCCTGGAAGCCGGTGAAGCCCCACTGGTCACCGGGGTTGGTGACGGTCACCGCGCCGCTGCCGCCCGAAGTGATGGTCCAGGTGAAGGAGGCGGTGCCGGTCTTGCCGTCCGCGTCCTTCGCGGTGAGCGTCACCTTGTAGGTGCCGGCCGTGCTGGGGGTACCGGAGACCGTGCCGGAGGAGGCGTCGACCGACAGGCCGGCCGGCAGGCCGTCGGCCGACCAGGTGTACGGCGCCGTACCGCCGCTCGCGGAGTTCTTCAGCGACACCGCCTTGCCGACACTCCCCTGCTGGTCGCCGGGGTTGCCGACCGAGACGCCGGACGGCGGCGGGGTGTCGCCGCCGGGTGTGAAGGCGCTGACACCCTCGGGGGTGCCGAGGCCCGTGGGGCCGTCCCATCCGGTGCGGGCGGAACAGGTCTGTGTGCCGCAGTTGCCGTTGCTGCCGGTGGTGACGTCGTTCAGCGCGGCGGTGTGCGCGTACGGGTACGACGCCGGGTTGTCCTGGGCGCCGGGAGTGCCGGCCAGCGCGTACATCGCGGTGATCAGGGGGGTCGCGAGGGAGGTGCCACCGTACTGCTGCCAGCCGGGAGCCTGGTAGGTGTCGTAGATCGCGAGTCCGGTCTGCGGGTCGGCGACCGCGGAGACGTCCGAGTTCGCCTTCTTCCCGCAGCCCGTGCCCACGTTCTTCTGCCACGCCGGCTGCGTCTGGTACGCCGAGCAGCCCGAACCGGCGCCGCTCCACGCCGACTCGCTCCAACCCCTGCTGTTCGACGACCCGTTGAGCGAGGTCCCACCGACGGCGAGGGTGTACCGGGAGGACGCCGGGTACTGCGTGCCGCCGTTGTAGCCGTTGTCGCCGGTGGCGAAGGCGAACAGGACGCCGGGGACGTTCCAGTGCTGTTCGTCCGCGGTCTGACCGGAGCTCTCCGGTGAACTCCAGGAGTTGGAGACGAACTTGGCGCCCAGCTTCACCGCCTCGTCGTCGGCGGCGTACATGTTGGGGTCGTTGTTGTCGTCGGACTCCACCAGCAGGATGTGACAGGCGGGGCAGGCGGCCGACACGGCGTCGAGGTCAAGGGTGATCTCCTCGCTCCAGCCGGCGTCACCCTGGGGGTAGTCGGTGCCGCCGCGCTGGTCCGTCTTGCGGAAGCAGCCGTTGGCCGTGGTGCACGCGGGGAGGCCGTACTGCTTGCGGTAGGTGGCGAGGTCGCTCTCGGCGTTGGGATCGTCGTAGGCGTCGACGATGGCGACGGTCACGCCGTCGCCGCCGTCCGGCAGGTTGTAGGCGGACTTGATGTCGGCCGGCCCGTAACCCGACGGCGCGGCGGGCAGCACGCCCTGGCCGCCGTGGGCGTCGTCCCGCCCCATCGCCCAGCAGTGCGCATGCCCGGCCTGGGTGTCGGCGCAGGCCCGGGACACCGTCGCCGGGGCCGTCCCGGACGAGGGCGGGGCGGGAATGGCGAAGGCCACGGCCGCCGTGGGCAGCACACCGAGTCCTGCCGTCAGGGCGGCGGCCATCGTCAGACCGGTCAGCACGGACGGGCGTCTGCGTATGCGGGAACGGGGCAACTTGCGTGTCATGGCGTCCCTTCCGGGTGTGGGGACGGCGCGCGTCGCCGAGCGTCCGACGGCGAGGTGGTCGCCGTCGGACGCCGGTGCCCGCGCCGAGTGCCTCGCACCGTAGGACCGCCTCGGCCCGCCGGGCAGGGAGGAGTACGACAATGTCGTCAACAGGACATCGGACGCCCCCCTGCCGCCCCTCCCTCCCGAAGGTGTGGCGGTCAAGGCCGTGCGGGCTGGGGTGCGGAGGCCAGCAGGCCCCCGATCACCCGCTCGGACTGGGCGGAGACCCTCTCCAGGGTCTGATGGACGGTCGGCTCGGCAGCGCACGACCATGGGTCCAGGCTCAGAGGGTCGAAGGGGACAGCGGCCGGCGCCGGGCGGAGGGGGCCGCCCTGTGGCGACTCCCTCCCGCACGGACTTGTTCGCCTGCCCGATGTCCGGGATTCCGGGTCAGGCGGTGTATCCGCCGTCCACGGCGAGACTCGTGCCGGTCACGTAGCGGCCGCCGGGCCCCGCGAGGAAGGCCACCGCGGCGGCGATGTCCTCCGCCTCACCGAAGCGTCCAAGGGCGGTCAGGTCCCGCTGGAAGTCGCCGGCGTCGCCTTCGGCCGGGTTCATGTCGGTGTCGATCGGGCCGGGGTCGACGGTGGTCGCGTTGATCCCGCGCGGCCCCAGCTCCCGGGCGAGCGCCTTGGTCATGCCGAGCAGCGCGGTCTTGGCCATGGCCTGGACGACGAAGTTGGCACCGGGGACACGCCCGTTGAAGCACGAGCCGATGCTGATGATCCTCCCACCGTCGCCCATGTGCCGGGCGGCGGCCTGGGCCGCCAGGAACACCGACCGGCTGTCCGCGGCAAGGCCCGGTCCAGGTCCTCGGTGGTCACCTCGGCCAGCGGGCCGTAGGCGAGGAAGCCGGCGTTGTTCACCAGGACGTCGATGCCGCCGAGTTCCTCGACGGTCCGCTCAACGGCCTGTGCGGCGGCGTCCGGCAGGATGAGATCGGCCTGGAGGACCGAGGCCGTACCGCCCTCCGCCTCTATCTCCATGGGGTGAGAAGCGGCGCGACGCCCTGCTGGCCGGCCTGGCGGCCGATGGCGACGGTGAGGACACGGCGGTCGAACGGCTGCGCCGGTGCATGATCGCCCTCGCCCGGATGAACGAGGGGCACCGTCAGGAGACCAACTCGCTGCTGATGGCGTGGGTGCGGGCCGGCCGGCCGCTGCTGGAGGACCCCTACCTGGCCGAGCTGTTCGCCACGATCGCCGCCGCCGGCCTGAAGAGCGGCGAGTTGCGGACCGAGGTCGGGGCCGAGCGGATCGGCCACTCCCTGCGCGACCTCTACCTCGGCGCGCTGTACCGCTGGTGCGGCAGTCCGGAAGAGGACGAGAAGGAGGCAGCGGCTGCCGGCGGCCTCACCACCGAACTGCTCGACATCCTCGACCTGACCCTGGACGGCATCCGGGCGACCTGACCCGCTCCGGCGCGGAAACGGCGACGGGGGCCGTCCAGTGCACGACGGGGTGGCCGGCGTCCGTTTCGCCGATGGCCAGGTGGACCATGAGCCGGTTCGGTGCGGCGCCGTGCCGGTGCTCTTCGTCGGCTCCGAACAGGACGAGGTCGCCGGGCGGGACGTGGATCGGGCTTCGGGTGCACCGACGCGTTGTGCGGCGGGCCCGCGTACGTGCCGGTGTGCGCGCTGCCCCCTCCGGGCGGGCCCCCGAGTGGCGCACACGAGTGGTGGGTGTCCCCCCGCTCGCACAGGCTGGCCACGCGTGGCCGCCGTAGGCACGCGTCGGCCGGCGAGGCGACGTGTGCCGGTCCGGACGGGCGGCCTCGGACGTATGAGAGACGGAGTCACATGGCGGAACAGGTCGTCGATCGATGGTGGCTGCCCTTCCCACGGGGCAGCGGCCGCCGGACAGGACACGCGGGGGCGCGACGTGCGCGCACGCGGCGGTACCTTCGGGGCGTGCGCGGCGGGGCCGCCCTCGCCGCAGCCGGTCTGACCCTCTTGGGCACGGCCGGCCCGGCCGCCGGCCGGGCCGCGTCACCCCTGGGCCGTAGTACCCGGCCAGGGCCTCCGGCGCGGTTCGTGCCCGGTCCGTGCCCGGTCGCTCCCCAACCGGTCCCCGGCCGGTGCGGGTTCCTGGAGGTGCCGGAGAACCGCGCCCGTCCGGGCGGGCGGACCATCCGACTGGCCGTGTCCATCGTTCCGGCCACCTCCGCGAAGCCGGCCAAGGACCCGGTCGTGTTCATGGAGGGTGGTCCCGGGGGCGACGCGATCGGGGCCATTCCCTTCCTCATCGACTCAGGGGTGAACCGGGACCGCGATCTCATCGTGATGGCCCAGCGGGGCACCCTCCACTCGCAGCCGAACCTCGCCTGCTCGGAGATCGACCGGTTCCAGGCAAAGGCCGTAGGGCTGCGCTACGACGCGCCGTCGACCGGACGGCTCCTCGTGCGCGCGACGGAGCAGTGCCGGAAGCGTCTGACGGCCGCCGGCATCGATCTGAGCGCGTACAACACCACCGAGAACGCGGCTGACTTCGCCGACCTGCGCACGGCGCTCGGCATCGGCCGGTGGAACGTCTACGGCTACTCCTACGGCACCGATCTGGCCCTCACCTATCTGCGCAGGCACCCCGCCGGGATCCGGTCGGTGGCGATCGACTCGGTCGCGCCTCCGCAGGTCGTGAGCCTGCCGTGGACCTGGGACAGCGCCAGGGAGGGGATCGACGCGATCTTCCGCGCCTGCGCGGCCCAGCCGCGCTGCAACAGCCGCTACCCCCACCTGCACCGCACTCTGACGGAGCAGGTCCGCCGGCTGGCGGCGCATCCCCTGACGGTGACGGCCGAGCCTCCCGGCGGAGGGGACCCGGTGAAGGTCGTCCTCGACGGGGGCGCGCTGGTGAACCTGCTGGTCGCCGACGGTGGCGCCCTGCCGGCCGTCGACGTCCCCGCCGCGCTCGACGAACTCGCCCACGGAAACCCGGAGCGCTTCGCCCGCGCGCGTGCCGCCGGTGCGACGCCCGCCATCGGCGAGTTCGCCTACGGCCTGACGAACTCGGTCGCCTGCAGCGAGTGGGTGCCCGGCTTTTCGCAGCGGGACGTGCTCGCGGCAGGACGCTCGAACTTCCCCGGGTGGCCCGACACGGTCCTGGCCCAGGCACCCCAACTCCCCTTCCAGTACGAGGCGTGCCGCGTCTGGAACGTTCCGGACCGCACCGCCGTCCAGCGGGTGGCCACGGTCAGCACGGTGCCGGCGCTCGTCGTGTCCGGCACGTTCGACGCGAAGACCGGGGCGAGTTGGGGGCTGTACGCGGCCCGTACCCTGTCGCGGTCGACCGCGGTGCTGATTCCCGGCATCGGCCACTGGGTGGTCCCCCAGTCGCCCTGTGCGCAAACCGTCCTGGCCTCCTTCCTCGCGCAGCCGGCCGCGCCCGAGACCGGGTGCGTGGCGGGACTCGCGCCGAAGCCGTTCACCATCACCCCCTGAACCGGAGACCGCATGTCGTCCCTTCGTCCAGCACCCTCCCGGCGCCTCGTGCGGCGACTCCCGGCGGCACTGTCCGGTGCGACGGCCGGCGTCCTCCTCGCCGGCCTCGCCGTGGCACCCGCCTCGGCCGGTCCCGCAGCCACCGCGCCCCTCGGCACGGTCGCCCGGACAGCGGGCCACGCCCGCTTCGTGCCGGGCCCCTGCCCGAGAACCGCGGACCCGGTTCCCGCTCTGGAGACCGCCCGCTGCGGCACGCTCACCGTGCCGGAGAACCGGGCACGGCCCAAGGGCCGGAAGATCACCCTCGGGGTCGCGATCGTGCCCGCGGCAACACGCAGACCCGCCTCCGACCCGATCGTCTGGTTCGCCGGCGGCCCCGGCGACGACGCGGTCTCGGAGATCCCGTTGGCGCTCGCCGGCGGCCTGAACCGCGACCGGGACGTGATCTTCATGTCCCAGCGGGGCACCTACTCGGCCGATCCGGCCCTCATCTGTCCGAACATCGACGAGTTCAACGCCCGTGCCGTCGGCCTCGTCTACAACGCGCCGTCGACGGGGCTTCTGCACGTGGAGGCTACGCGGGCCTGCCGTGAACGCCTGGCGAGCCGCGGGGTCGACCTCAGCGCCTACAACAGCACCGAGAGCTCCGCGGACTACGCCGACCTACGCAAGGCGCTGGGTATCCGACAGTGGAACGTGTTCGGGATCTCGTACGGCACCGACCTGGCGCTGCTCTACATGCGCCTGCACCCCCAGGGGATCCGGTCCGTGGGCATCGACGGCGTCCTGCCGCCGTCCCTGGCAGGTGGGGGCGTGACCTGGAAGGCCGCCCGAGAGGGCTTCGACGGTCTGTTCCGGGCATGCGCGGAGCAGCCCGCCTGCGACAGCCGCTATCCGCACCTCAAGGCCACCTTCGAACGCCTCGTCCTCCAGCTGGACGCCCGGCCGGTCACAACCACCGTCACCCTTCCGGACCGGCCCGAGCCGGTGAAGGTCGTACTGGACGGCGCGGCCCTGGTGACCTGGCTGACCTCGGCCACCCATGTGGCGGCCGGAGTGCCCCGCTCCATCGACGAGTTGGCCCACGGCCGCCCGCAGCGGATCGCCGAACAGTGGGCGGGCGGAAAGCTCAGCCCTCAGGCCATCGGCAGGGTCTCCCACGGCCTGGCCAACGGCGTCTTCTGCGGCGAGTGGACCCCGTACGAGAGCCAGGCCGACGTGATCAGGGCCGGACGGCGCGCGTTCCCGTCGTTCCCCCGCTCCCTGCTGGCCAACGCTCCGCAGCTGCCCTTCCTGTACCCGGACTGCCGGGCCTGGGACGTGCCGGCGGCGCCGCCCTCGGTCCGGGACGTGACGCGCAGCGACATCCCGACGCTCGTCGTGTCGGGCGGGTTCGACGCCCAGACCGCGCCCAGCAACGGCCCGTACGTGGCACGTACGCTGCGCCGGTCCATCGCGCTCACGGTCCCCTACGTCGCCCATGTCGCGTACGCCGAGTCGCCGTGCGCGCAGACGATCACGACGTCGTTCTTCGACACTCCGGCCTCGCCGGGCACACGATGCCTCGCGGGTCTCAAGCCGCCCACGTTCGACACCGGGACGTGAAGGCCGGTTCCGTGATGTGGTGGTGCCCATGCGAGCCCACGAGAGGGTCCGGCGGCTACGGGCCGAGGCGCAGGCCCTGGCCGGCGGAGCACGGGAGGCCTCTGCCGAGGCGGTCGTCCGGCGGGTCTTCGCCATCCAGGCCCAGGACGCCACGGCCGCCGACCTGGGCATCCGGGTGCGCGGCCGGGACGTCACCGCCCGCGCCATCCGCAGGGCGTACGAGGAGGACCGGAGCATCGTCCGCGGCTGGTACATGCGCGGCACCCTGCACACCGTCCCCAGCGACGAGGCCCACTGGGTCCTGAGGTTGCTGGCTCCGCGGATCCTTGCCGCAACCGGCCGCCGTTACGGGCAACTCGGCCTGGACGACGATCTGCGCGAGCGTGCCGACGATGTCATCCGGCACGTCCTCGCCGGGCACGGCCCGCTGACCCGGGCCGAGTTGACCGAGCACCTCACCACCCTCGGCGTCCCGCCGCACGGGCAGGCGCCCTTCCACCTCATCCGCCACGCGGCACTCACCGGCATCCTCTGCCACGGACCACGGCGCTCCGGTGAGGCCACCTATGTGCTGATCGACGACTGGCTGCCCCGCCCGGGGCGTTTCCGGTGGGAAGAGGACACCGCTCTCGTCGAGCTGGCCCGTCGCTACCTGGCCGCGCACGCCCCTGCCGGGGTGGAGGACTTCGCCACCTGGTCCGGACTGCCGGTCTCCTGGGCACGCAGGGCCTGGAAGCTGCTGGCGGAATCCGGCGCGGTGACCGAGTACGGCGGGTTGACCACGCTCGCCGGGCGGACGCAGGAACCCCCACCCCAAGACGCGTCCGACACCCCGGACGTCCGCTTGCTGCCCGCCTACGACAACTATCTGGTCGGCTACCGCACCCGCGAGATCTCCGTCCCCGCCGACCGTCGATCCCAGGTCTGGCCCGGAGGCGGCACCATCCGGCCCACCGTCATCGCCGAGGGCCTGGCCATCGCCACCTGGGCCCGTGGCTCCGGCCCGGCCCCAGTCAGAGTGGACGCCTTCGAGGACGTCCCCCCTCACATCCAGCAGGGTATCGACAGGGAGACGGGAGCCGTCGTCCGCTTCCTCCGGGCCACTTGATGTGACTGCTCTCAGTCCGCGCGGACTCGCGGCACCGGGCCCCCCGGTCCGGTGCCGTCCTCGCCTCGGGCCGGGACCCTCGTACCTCTCAGGCCAGGGCGAACTTCTGTGCGGCGGTGCCGTTGCAGTCCCAGATCTGCAGGCGTGTGCCGTTCGCGGTCGCGCCCGACGGGGAGTCGATGCACCGGCCTGTCGTCGGGTTCCTCATCGATCCGTCGGCGTTGGCGACCCAGTTCTGGTAGCCGCCGCCGTTGCACGTGGCGAGCTGGAGCGGTGTGCCCGCGGCGTTGTTGCCGCCGGCGATGTCCAGGCACCGGCCGAGAGTCCGCAGCGTCTGGCCGTTCCACGTCCACTTCTGGTCGAGCGAGGTGGCCTGCTGGCAGTCCCAGAGCTGGACCGCGGTGCCGTCGCCGCCGGCGTCGTCACCCGACACGTCCACGCACTTGCCGCCAGGGCCGTAGATGGGGGTGCCGATGGCGAACTTCTGGGCGCCGGAGCCGTTGCAGTCCCAGATCTGCAGGCGTGTGCCGTTCGCGGTCCCGCCCGACGGGGAGTCGATGCAGCGGTTCGAGGTCGGATTGCGCAGGGATCCGTCGGTCTGCCGCACCCACGACTGGTAGCCGCCGCTGTTGCAGGTCGCGAGCTGGAGCGGTGTGCCCGCGGCGCTGTTGCCGCCCGCGATGTCCAGGCACCGGCCGAGAGTCCGTAGCGTCTGGCCGTTCCACGTCCAGTGCTGGTCCTTGGCCCCTGCCTGGCAGTCCCAGAGCTGGACCGCGGTGCCGTCGCCGCCGGTGTCGTCACCCGACACGTCCACGCACTTGCCGCCCGGACCGGTGATCGCCCGGCCGGTCACCGAACCACCACCGCCCCCGGAGCCGGGGCCCTTGTTGTACACGGCCACAGAGTCGATGACGAGTTTGCCGCCGGAGACCGTGGCCGCGTTCGGGCCGCCGCCGAAGGCGTCGGGGAAGCCGCCGCCCATGGCCAGGTCGTAGATGATGAAGAACGGGTGGTCGACCGCGTTGGACCAGGTCGTCGCGTCCACCTGGCCGGCGTTGACGGTGTAGAAGTTGTTCCCGTCGAGGTAGAACCGGATCTGTTCCGGTGACACCGAGCGGTCGATCTCCGTCGCGTAGTCGTGGAAGCCCGTCTGGCAGCCCGGACAGGCGCGTTCACCAGAGCCGATGCCGGTCGACTCGTGACACGGGCCGCCCGGGTTCACGCCGCAGTGGAGGGTGCTGAAGACGGAGTTGCGGCCGTTGATGTCCTCCATGACGTCGATCTCGCCGGAGGCCGGCCAGGACACTCCGCTGCGCAGCGGGGCGCCGAGCATCCAGAAGGCCGGCCAGTAGCCGGCGCCGTCGGCGGTGGTGACGTCCGGCTGTTGAAGGACGGACTCGATGCGGACGACTCCGCCGGCCGGGGCGCCGAACGTCGCCGCCTGGGTTTCCACGCGCCCGGACGTCCATCCCGCGCGCGGGTCGGAACCGGAGTGGTTGGCCTGCAGCACCAGGTGGCCCTGGCCGTCGTAGCGGACGTTCGAGGTGCTGTTGGTCATGGTCTCTATCTCACCGGTGCCGAAGTTGCTGCCCGGCCCGGTGTCGTACTTCCACAGGTTCTGGTCGACGCCGGTCCCGGACGCGCCGTTGAAGTCGTCCCTCCAGGTGAGGGTGAAACCGGAGGGCGGCGAGGGGACGGCCGCATCGGCGGTGGTGGCGGTGGCGGTGATCGCCACCGTGACAGCGAGGACCGATAGGACTGAGAGCGCTCTCTTCATCGCACTGCGTCTGGGTCTCGCACCATGGGGTTGCATGTGTCGGCCCTTCCGAGGAAGTTGTGTGCTTTGACGGTCAGCGGCGTGGGTGCAGGTGGTGTCAGGTTCCGTCGGCGCCCAGCGTGATGCTCCACGAGGTATGGGCGCTGTCCTGGAGGTGTCCGTCGACGGGGGCGGCCCCGGTGGGGCCGACGTCGTCGTAGGGGAAGGCGTATCGGATGTCGGCGCGGTCGTGTACGAGCCGCGCGTAAAGGGGGCCGGACGCGCAGCCGACGATGTCGGTGGCACTGATGCAGGCGTGGACCACGTCGTGGCCGGAGTCGTTCGCCAGCCTCACGGGCAGCCGGGCAGCCGCCGCCCTCGCGGTGGCGGCAAGAGGGGAGAGCGGGCTGAAGGGGGCGGTGGCGGCAGGGGCGGTGGCGGCGCCGGCAGAGGCCCGGAAAGTGCGTCGGGAAACCACAGGGGCCCTCCCGGTGGGGGAATGGCTCGCCGGAGGACGAGCGGCGGTGTTGAGCCGTGTGCGGTTCTGTCCGAGGGGGACGCTATTGGACTGAACCAATACCGTCAAGATTCCGCGTCAGATCGCACCAACCGGCGTACGCAGAGGGCTGATCGGGTCGTTCTCGACCGGTCGCGGCGCCTCGGGGCGAGGAGCGCTACTTCGCGCGTCGGGGGTGTCCCTCGCGCGAGCCTGGGAGTGTCGGCGGGTACGGACGCTGCCGAACGTCGCGCGCCGGGGGCTCAGACGTCGTTTCCTGCGGCGGTTTTGGGGTCTGAGCCCGATGCGAGGGCGGCCAGTTGCCGCAGGCGCCGGAGATACCGAACTTTTTCTGCTCCCGTGATCAGGGCCAGGATCTGGTCCAGGTCTGCTACGCAGTCGCGCAGGATCCGGTGCCGTTCCGGGTCGAGAGAGCCACCGTGGTCCTGCCGGGTGGACACGCACCCGGCGATGGCCGCGTCGAGCAGCACGATGTCGATGCCGCCCGGCTCCGCTCCACGCAGCCCGGCGGGGAAGGCCGCGTGCAGGTGTTCCTGCCACAGAGACGCGATGGTGGCTGACTGCCCACTCGACCTGCTCATACGGCTCATCTGCCCGCAGGCACCCCGCCCTGGGCGTTCACTTTCCCGCTCAGGCGGCGGTGGCCGACGAGGCTGCGGCTGTGCCGGGCTCGGCGGCCGGGAACTGGTCCATTAGGCCAGGTCGGACGCCAGCGCCAGCCAATAGGCGCATGCAGGCTGTAGGCGGTGTCAGTGTGGTCGATCACGACGGGTACGGCCATGTGCGAGGCTCCTTTCGCGGCAGCGGTCCGCGGCCAGGGCGTCTGCGGCGCCCCCGTCCCGAGCGAGGCCCGCCGCGACGGCCGTCACACCGTGGGCAGCGGTGCCGAGAACTGCAGCGGCCCGCCCTCCCTCGCAAGGACTCCCGCTGGCCCCCGGTGGCCCCGCTTGCCGTCATGCCCCGCCGTTGCCGGCGGACGGACCCGGTGCGGACGTACGGGCCACGGGCCGGGGAGTCATGCGGGTTGCCCCTGGCTGTGCCCTCGGGTACCTGGCCCGGCCGCGGGTGGTCCGGGTAGGGATGGGAGGGAGTTGTCTGCCGCCATGGGAGAGGTCGCATGTACGCCGAAGAGCAGGCCAGGCCGGCCGGGGCACGCACAGGCCGGGCGCCGGCCCGTCCCTCACAGACTGCGGGCCGGACGCCGTACTCCGGCCTCCTCGCGCTGCAGGGCACACTCGGCAACGCGGCCGTCGTCCAGTTGCTCCGCCGGGCCGGACACGACTGGAGCCACGAGGAGCACCAGCACGGCGCCGGCTGCGGTCACCAGGAGACCGGACAGCCCGTGCAGCGCTCCACGGTCCATGACGTGCTGCGCACCGGTGGCCGTCCCCTCGACGACGGCACACGCAGCGAGATGGAAGCCCGGCTCGGCGCGGACTTCTCGGACGTGCGCGTCCACACCGGCAGCGCCGCGAGGGCTTCCGCCGCCGAGATCGGGGCGCGGGCCTACACCTCCGGCGCCCACGTCGTCCTGGGCGAGGGTGGCGGTGACAAGCACACCCTCGCCCACGAACTCACCCACGTCATCCAGCAGCGCCAAGGCCCGGTCGCCGGCACGGACCGCGGTGACGGGCTGCGGATGAGCGACCCGGGCGACCGGTTCGAGCGGGAGGCCGAGGAGAACGCGACCCGCGCGATGTCCGCGGCGTCCCCCTCCCCCGCCGCCGGGCCGGAGCAGCACGCCGCGGACAGCGGCGGGCACGAGGGGCACGCCGGCCACGGGGCCGGGGAGGCGGCGGTCCAGCGGGCGATCCTCGTGGTGGACCACGAGACGAACGACTACTCCGACATGATCGAGAACGGGAACGAGGTTCCCCGGCACCCTGCGTTCAAGGACCTGGGCCTGCCCGAGGACATGATGAACCACCTGAAGAGGCTGGCCGAGGACGAGGACGGCAACTACACGGTCGAGGAGGCGCTGGCGCGGGTACGGCACACGGTGACCGGTGGGGTCAACGTCGTCAGCAAGGAGGAGGCGGGCTTCCTGGGCGACCTCGCGCAGCGGCGCGGCAAGGTGTCCTCGTACGACCCGGACATGATGCCGATGGCACGGTCCGTCCTCAGCAACCTGGGCGTCCCCGCCGGTGCGGTGGAGGTTCACAAGGGGTCCATCACCGCGTTCGGCAGCCACGTGCCGCACACCGACATCTTCGTACCGCACCCGGGGCCGTGGACCAAGATGGAGCCGCCGCACGACCTCGCCTCCTGTCTGGACGAGGTGATGGGGGCCGCGAGCCATGCCTATGTGCTGACCGACAACGAACCCCAGCAGAATTTCGCCGAGAGCCTTCGCGAAGGCATCAACCGGGTCAACAGGGCCAACACCGGCGCCGAGGGCCACTCGCCCCTGACCGTCACCGTCAAGGAGTTGGAAGGGCCGGAGGGCACCGAGTTCGACATCGCGGACAGCAAGGAGCCGGGGGCCGACGTCCCGTACAGGGCCCACCACCGCCCCGACTACCGGCTGGTCCGCGTCTCCCGCGCCTGAGCACCGCGGCGCGGCGGCGTGTCCCACAGGGTTTTGGTGACGGTGCCGGTGACGCGTACGGTCTCGGCCGGACGTACCGCGCTCGGGCGGGCGGTCACCGCCGGGCGGTTGGCGAGGGCTTCACCCAGGGATTGCTAGGTCATCGGCCGGATTCCTCCTCGGAGCGGCCCGGTGGGTCGGCCAGGTCGGTGATGTGGATGTCGACGGCGGCGACGTCCAGACCGAGGCTCAGGTCGGCGCTTTCCTTCACGTGCCGGCGGACCTCGTCGGCGAGGACGGTGAGGTCGGGAGTGGACAGGGATGCCTGCACGCCGAGGTGGACGGTCACCTGATTCGTGTCGGCGTTCGGTCCGGCGATGATCCGGCAGGAACGCGTGCGCACGCCGGGAACCTCGTCGGCGGCGGCGCGCAGGGTGCGCGCGGCCGCCGACTCCATGATCCCCAGCCGCTCGTCTTCGTACGGCGAGGGTGTTCCGGACGGGTGGATGGGTGTGGTCATCGCCGGGCCCCCAGGGTGCTGGTGAGACGGCGTCGGGCACGGACGGCCTGCTCGGTGATGCCGACTGTCGCCGCGACGAGGTGGAGGAGCTGCCGTCCCATTCTCTCAGCACCCGGCAGGTCCGCTGCTCGGCCGACATGCCGCGAGGGCCTGGCGCAGTTTCCCGACCGCGGCGCGGCCTCCGGTGATCCGGTGTCGCCCCGGAAGAGCCGCCTCTAGCCATCGCAGTCCAAGATCAGCAAGAATACGCACGGTCCGGACGTCCGCCGGGCCACGCCGTGCGCTTCCGCACGCCGCGTTCCAAAGCATCAGTGTCCCGGGGGAAAAGCATGTCCGGTTCCGCTCCGCAGCCTCCTGCCCGAAAGCGGTCGACCGCCGCCGTCGGCTGGCTGATCACCATCGCCCTCAACGTGGTCGCACCGATCGTCCTCTACAACCAGCTGCACGACCACGGCTACAGCGAGTCCGTCGCCATCATCCTGTCCGGCCTCGGCCCGGCGCTGGACATCGTGATCTACCTTGCCTGGCACCGGCGGGTCGACGAATTCGCCATCCTCTCGCTGACGTTCGTGGCGCTCACCCTGGTCATCTCGCTCGTCGGGCCGGACGACCCGCGGCTGCTGCTGGCCAAGGACTCCTTCGTGACGGGCCTGCTCGGTGTGGTCTACCTGGCCACCCTGGCCGCGCCGCGCCCGCTGATGTTCTACTTCGGCCGCAAGTTCGCCACGGACGGAACGCCGCAGATGATCGCCTGGTGGAACGGCATGTGGCAGTACCCCGGATTCCGCCTGGTGCAGCGCAATCTGACGCTCGTCTGGGGTCTGACGTTCATCGTGGAGGCGGTGGTGCGCGTCGTGCTGGTGTACCAGCTGCCCCACAGCCAGATGGTGACCGTCAACAGTGTCCTGCCGTACGCCGTGATCGGCGCGCTGGTCTACTGGACGATGGCCTACGCCCGGCGGGCGAGCGCCCGCGGTCGCGCCGCGACCGCCGCGGCACAGGCCACCGCCGCGGAGGCCGTCGGCGCCGAATCCGCCTGAAACCCTGAAACAGGGAGTACTCGACACCGGGCGGGACTGCCGCGCGGCACACCCCGCCCGGCTACCGCGCCGACTGCGGGTCAGGTCAGTCCCATTGTTCGTCGGCGAGAGAGCTGACCGGCTGGGGCTTTCCGATGACGGCCAGCGCGACGTAGAAGCTGATCTGGCCGATGGCAATGGTGAGGGTGGCCAGCGCCTTTTCGTCATAGTGCTTGGCGACCTCGGCGTACAGGTCGTCCGTGACACGCTCCCTGCCGTGCGGCGCCGGCTGGAGAGTGGCCTCCACCAAGGCCAGGGCGGCACGCTCGGCGTCGGTGAAGTACGGCGCGTCCTGCCACGAGGAGACCGCGGTGATGCGCTCCTCCGACTCCCCCGCCTTGCGCAGGAAGCCGGTGTTCAGGACCGTCAGGTAGGTGTTGCCCACGATCTGGCCGGCGCGCAGGTGGACGAGGCTCATCGTGGTGCGCGGCACGGAGCGGTTGCCCGTGGCCCGGAACAGAGCGGCGCTGACGAGTACCTCGCGGAGGTCGTCGTGCGTCGCGCGGGCTTCCTCGGTCTTCTGCCTCAGGCGGGCCTGTACGTCCGGACGTGTACCGCCGGTGACGACCTCCCCGTAGTCGTCCACCGCGTCGGCGGCCTGGTGGAGGAAGAGGGCGTAGGGCGCCAGGGCCTCGCTGTGCGGACGCGCGGAGGCCGGGGCGTCGTCGTCCGCGGTTTCCGCCAAGGTGCGGGTCAGGTCGATGGCGTAGTCCGCGAGTGCCTCCAGGTCGAAGACGATGCGCCGGTAGGGCGGCTGGACTCGCCGCAGCTGGGCGCGCCGCCGGCGGTCGGGGTTCAGCCGGATGCTCTCCCCGCTGCGCTCCACGGCGGAGCGCGCCTGCCGGACCATGCGGAAGAGCCGTCGGGCCCTGTGGTGCCAGTCGCGCACCTGCCGTTGCCCCCATGCGTCCTCCAGCCCGTCCGCGATCGCGTGCAGCGTCCGTGCTGCCTCGTCGATCGCCGCCCGTACGGCGTCGTGCGCGCTCCGTAGGCGCGCCGGAGGCAGAACCAGCATGTTCACTCCTACGCCGACCAGGGCGCCCAGCAGCGACTCCGCGAGCCGCTCGACGGCCAAGTCGAAGCTGGGGCGGGAGGTGAGGACAGCGCCGTGGTCGCGCCGTAGATCCCCTGTCGCCGAGCCGGGGCCAGTTGCCGAGCAGGAGGACGGCCGGCAGGACCACCGCCATCGCCAGTGCGGGTACGCCGAGCGCCGTGCCGCCGGCGGTGGCCAGTACCGTGCCCAGCGCGATGGCGGCGAGTTGCTGGAACCCCTGGGCGAAGGACTGGTACACCGTCGTCCTGACCAGCACCACCGCCACCCAGGGCGCGATGAACGACAGCGGCGCGTGCAGCCAGCGGTCCGCGACCAGCCAGGCCACGAAGGCGGCCAGCGCTGCCTTCAGCGACTGGACGACCAGCACCCGCTCCCGCCCGGGGCCGGCCCACGCCCGCCGTGTCGCGCGGCCCACGGCCACGGCCTCGGCTCGCGCGGCCCGCGCTACGTCCATCCCTCGCACCATGTCCGTGCCGGTGCCACGCAGCCCGTGCGGCATTCCTCTTCGGCACGGAGGGCTCGGTCACAGAGGTGCGGCTCGTCCCTCCCGGCCGCTTCGGTGTACCCGAGCAGGTCTTCGGCGTCGGCCGGCGGCACAGTCTCGGCAGGGGGTTGTTTGTCAGGGGCGGTCCGTCAGGCGGCCTTCTGTGAGGCGGCGGCGTCGGGCCGCAGGTCAGCCAGGGTGAGTTGGTGTGCCGGCGGTTCGGGCAGGACCACGCGGTGGGTGGTGTGGAGGCCGGGTCCTGCGTGGAGCAGCTCGCCCGGCTCCATCAGGCGCCAGTCGGGATGGTCGTCCATGCGTTCGCTGGCGATCACCACGGCGGGGTGGTCGATCAGGTCGGCGGAGTGGACCCGCATGCGTCCCTGGCTGCCGCCGTGGTCGAGGTGGCGAGAGCCGTGCTGTCCACCCGCCGGGCGCTGGAGGACGTACAGCTCGTGCGTGTCCGGGTAGCGCAGGGCCCACATCTGGTCGGGTGTGATCAGGACGAGGTTGAGGGCGTACACGGGCAGGTGCTCAGCGATCCATCGGGCGGCGTGCCGGATCCCGGCGGTGAGGTCGCCGCCGTTCTGCCTGGTCTCCCGGGTGATCAGGGCGAAGAACCGCTCCGAGTCGGTGTCGCCGTGGACGAGGGACCGGTCCGGGCCCAGGTGGTCGTCGAGCTGGTCGAGGCCCTCGATGACGCCGTTGTGCGCGAAAAGCCGCCCTTCCTGTTCGAAGGGGTGGGTGTTGCGGTCGAGGAGGCTGCCCGTGGAGGCGTAGCGCACGTGGGCGACGAAGGTGGCCGCCTCCACCTGCCGGGCCTCCTCGGCGAAGGCCCGGTCCTGGTACGCGGCGATCGGTGCCTTGTCGACGTGCGGGGTCCCGTCTGCCGCGAAGTAGCCGAGACCGGTCCCGTCGGGGTCGTGGTGGCTCTGTTGGCTGAGGCTGTCGGGGGCGTCCAGCAGCCAGAAGGTCGCGTGGGTGCGGCGCGGCGCACTGCTGAGGCCGAACAGTCGGCACATGATCCTCTCCTCCGTCACCGGGCGGCCGGGGCGTTGCTTGCGGGGGGGGCGTACGGGCCGGCTGTACGGCGGTGACCGGTGACGGCCGCGTGGCTGGGCTCAGCTGCTGCCGGTCAGCACCGCGCCCTCCTGGGGCCGGACGGCGGGCAGCCGGCGGCGCGCCGCCGTCAGGGCCGCGTCGATGTCGCGGGTACCGGTGGACACGCACAGGGTGTAGGCGACGTCCTCCATGCGCTGCCGCACGCGCTCGCCGTCCGCCGCGGAGGCATGGAGGGCGGCGAGGGATTCGTACTCGTCGATCAGGTCCCGCAGTACCGTGGGGTGCGCCATCAACATCGCAGAGCTCCTTCCACGCTGCCCCCGCGATCGCGGGAAAGCCGTGCGCTCCGGTACCCAATTCCTCGCTTCCCATGCATCGCATGCCACTACGGCGCCGGGCCGCCCCTGTCCTCCGCCGGGAGCGGCTAGAGTGCGCGTCCGACGCGATGAGGGGGCACCATGGCCAAGGTCAACATCAGTCTCGACGCGGAACTCGTGGTGGAAGTGATGGTCCTCGCCGGGATCGGTTCGCCCCAGGACGCCGTCGAGGCGGTGGTGCGGGACTACATCGCACGGGGCCACCGTACGGAGGCCCGCACGGAGTCGAAGGACCAGAATCTGCGCGAGGTCGACGTCAAGCCTCAGGATCCGCAGGGCTGAGCCCTCCGTCGCCTGCCGCCGCTCGAACTGCCTGGCGCGACTTTCCTCGGATGAGCCAGGGCCTCACACGCGAAGCGGGGCCCGGCCGCATGGGCCGGACCCCGCTCAACTCGCGCTGTCACCGGTGTTCCTGGGCGCTCCTCTTCCCAAGGCCCGTGTCTACCAGCGGTACCAGCGGCCCCTGCGCCCCGCGCCGTCGGCGGAGCGGACGACGAAGCCCAGCAGCCACACGATGAGCACGATCACCGCGATCCACCACAACGCCTTCAGTGCGAAACCCGCGCCGAAGAGGATCAGAGCCAGCAGAAGAACCAGAATCAGGGGAACCATCGATATCAACCTCCTGGCCACCGAATGCCCTTACGCAAGGCTTACAAGCCCTGAAAATGCGAGTTACTTCTACGAGATGGGGGGCATATTCGCGCCCTGCATGATGCCCGCTCTCCGGTGTCTCACGCAGCACGAGCACCCCTCTCGATGCTCCTTGTTACTGTTTCCGGTCATGCGAGCCCTCTTCCCAGGATCATTCGACCCGGTCACTCAAGGGCACCAGGACGTACTCCGGCGCGCCTCCCTCCTGTTCGACGAGGTCGTCGTGTGCGTGATGTTCAACGCGAACAAGACCGGTCGCCTCCCCGTCACGGAACGGCTGCAGCGACTCCGTACAGCAGCTGCCGGCCTGAGCAACGTCACGGTCGACTCCCACACCGGCGGCCTGCTGGTCGACTACTGCCGTCGGGCCGGGATCGACGTCGTCGTCCGCGGAGTTCGGGGGCTTGCCGACCTGGACTACGAGATGCCGATGGCCCGCATGAACCACGAGTTGGCCGGAGTCGAGACGCTCTTCCTCGCGGCCGACCCCGGCCTGGCGCACATCTCCTCCACCCTCGTCACCGCGACACGTCACCAGGGCCGTATGCCGAAGGGGGATCCGAGCGGGCAGGGCCAGGGCGTCCCGACGGGAGCAGGAGGCGCAGCGGCCGACTTGGCCGACTTGGGGCTCACCACGTAAGGGCTACGCCTCGAGGTCGCGCTGGAACCAGGTGCCCGATCTGCCGCCGAGATCGGCGGGGCCCGCCGGGCCGACCGGGATGAATCCGGCCTTGTCCAGGACTTTCCGTGACGCGGCGTTCTCGTGGGAGGTGGCCGCCCGGAGTGTGCGCAGGCCGTGCCGTGCTGCCGCGAGCCGGCACAGCTCCCCGACGGCCGCGGTGGCCACGCCACGGCCGGCGGCCTGCTCCGCGACCCGGTAGCCGAGATGGGCGGTGCCGTTCTCGCAGTCGTACAGGTTGAACCTGCCGAGCACCGAACCGTCCTCGGCGAGGAGCAGGTAGAAGGCGCAGACGCCGGCCTCCTGCTCGGCCAGGGCGGCCTCGTACCGGTCGGTGAACCGGTCGAAGAAGTCGTCGCCCCGGTCGGAGATCGAGGCGGCGAAGTAGGCGCGGTTCGCCAGCTCGAAGGCCAGGACCGCCGGGGCGTGGCCGGCCTGCAGCCGCTTCAGCTCGGACATTGGCCCACTCTATCCACCCGGAGCGTGGCGGCCTCGACGTGGTCAGACGGTGTTACGCGCGGCGGGTGGACGGAACTGGGGCCCGTAGGAGCCGGGGCCGTCAGGGCGGGTGGTTTCCATGAGTTCGACGGCGGGCCCCTCCAGGCCGTGCATCGCGTGCACGGCGGCGTTCAGCGCACGCGGGTCGCCCTCGCTCCAGGCGCTCTCCAGATGATGCAGAACGGCGTGGTACGTCCCGTCGAACCGGCCGAGGAGCCGGCGCACCGCGGGCGACGGGCCGGGCCAGCCGCCGGCGGGGACGGCGGCCATGGGCCGGGTGCTGGGGAAGGGGATGGCCTGTCCGCTGAACTCCCACCGATGGCCGACGCGTTGCAGGCGCCGCTCGTGGTAGATCTCGCCGAACGCGTAGTAGTGGGCGGGTTGGTCGTCGCCGAAGGCGTCAGCGGGCGAGCTGGTCGTGCCCTCACCCTGTTCCTTGACGATGCCGATGGCGTGTTCGACGTCGTCGAGGCTTGCGACAGGCTTGAGGACGTCGGACCCGATGTGTTTCGCCAGCTGGCCCTCGGCCGACAGTTCCGGGCGGGCGCGCCGGAAGGCGGCGAGTACGGCGTCGTAGAAGTCCCCGATCCCCGACGCGGCGTCGGCCCTCGCGAGGGGCTGGTCCGGGGCCTCGATGGCCATCATCACGTCGTGCACCAGGGACTTGGTCAGGCCGGAGAGGTACACGGTCACGCCGGCGCGGACGCCACCCGGCAGCTGTCCGGGGTAGGACATCGCCGCGTCCATGATCCGTGGGCGGCCGCCCACGGCCACCAGCAGGTTGCTGACCACGCCGAGGTGGTACATCTCGTCGGCGACGACGCGCCGGATGAGGCGAGCGGCCTGGCTGGTGCGGTCGTGGATCGACCACCATCCGCACAAGTAGGGCGGAATGGTCGCCAGTTCGAGCTGCACGGCGATCTGCAGCGACTCCCGGATCCAGTCGACGTCGCGTCGGTGCTCGGGAACGGCCATCAGGCGGGGAACAGCACCGCACCCGGCGGCCGGCCCCGGCTCCTGCTCCGGCCCGGGAGGCGACTGGACGGTGTCGGCGTCGGCGTCCGTGGCTGCCGCGAGCGGAAGCGCGGCGGCCACCGCCGCCGATGCCAGAAACCCCCGGCGCCCGAACGGGAGCACTCTTGAATCGTCCGGACCGTGTCCGCTGTCCGCCACTGATCTCTCCGTTCACAGGCCCGGAACCCTTCGCCGCTCCTGAAGCTGCGAAGGGCAGGAAGATCAGCCAAGCTAGCGGCGGTCGCCGGCAGATCCCGGCATGAACAGCCGGTCAGCGGCATCGACCACTCCTGTGGCCGATTCCACGCCCGGTCGGCGAGGAAGGACACACGCGTCGCGTGGCCTCATCCGGCGGCCAGCTGCCGGATGGCCTCGATGGTCCGGGCCGCGCCGTCCTCGGTCGCCACATGGTCTGCCGCCGTCGCGGCGGCTCGGCTGTGCGCCTGCTGCCTCACCACTCGGTCGAGGGCGTCGGCAAGCCGTTCCTCGGTGAGGGCCCGGAAGGGGATCGGGCCGGTGGCGGTGCCGAGGGCGGCGAGTCGCCGCGCCCAGAACGGCTGGTCCGCGGTCACCGGCACGGGGACGGCGGGCACTCCGGCGCGCAGCGCGGCCGCCGCGGTGCCGGCCCCGGCGTGGTGGACGACCGCGGCCAGCCGGGGGAACAGCAGGGCGTGCGGCACGTTCCCGATGGTGAGCACGTCGTCCCCGTCGGCGGCGAGCCCCGCGCTGCCGGCTTGGAGGATCCCCCGCAGCCCGGCACGGCGCAGAGCGCGCACAGCGAGTTCGCTCAGCCGTTCCCCGTCGCCGGAGGCCATGCTCCCGAAGCCGATGAAAACGGGCCGGGGACCGGCGCCGAGGAAGTCCTCGAGCTCGGCGGGCAGCCGCTCGGTCACGTCGTGGTGGGGCCACCAGTTGCCGACGACCTCCAAGCCGGGACGCCAGTCGGAGGGGCGGGGCACCAGGGCTGTGCTGAATCCGTGCAGGACGGGCCAGTTCGCCCGCTCCTGCCGCCCGCGCGTCTGGGCCGGGCAGGCCGGAGGCAGTCCGAGGCGGCGGCGCATCTGTGCGACGGCCTGTGTGTAGAGGCGGTCGGTCATCCGCAGTGCGAAGCGTCCCGCTGCCCGGTTGGCGAGACGTCCCAGTGAGCGGGAGCCGGTCACGACGGGCGGGAAGTCGCCCGTGGGTGCGGTGGGCTGGAGGTACACGCCGAGGCTCGGTATGCCCGTGGCCTCGGTGAGGTGCCAGCCGAGCGGGGCCGTGGTCGTCGACAGCAGCAGGAGGTCCGTGCCCGTGTCCACCGCGTCGGCGAAGCCGTGACCCAGTTCGGTGATGAACCCGGCGGCGTTCCGCATGAGTTCACGTGTGCCGGTGCCGCCGCCTCGCCGGGTGTCGGCGGGCAGACGGCGGAATTCCAGACCCGCGTCGCTTACGAGGGGTGCGAACGTGTCGGGTGCGGCGAGGACGACGTCGTACCCCGCGCGGCGCAGTTCAGCACCCAGGCCCGTGTAGGGCGCGACGTCGCCGTAGGATCCGGCCGCGGTGATCAGGATCCTCATCGGTGCTCCTCGGGATCGGTGCTGTCCCCTGCGTGGCGGGCCGCGTTGGCGTGCACCGCCCGGCACGTGAAGGCGGCCAGGCCCGGGCGCTGTTGGGAGGGCGGTACGACCAGCGCGAAGGCGCGCGGATCGGCGACGAAGTCGTCCGCGATACGCCGGTGCATGTCGGGCGGGCAGGCGGTGAACCAGCGTGCGATGTGCAGACGGTGCTCCTCGGCGAGGTCCATGGCCCGCTCGCCGTCGCTCGGCTCCCCCTCGTCGAAGGCCGCGAGCAGTTCCGCTCGCCAGGCGGCGGCCTCGCCCATGAGCCGGCGCCAGTCCTCCTTGGAGTGGGCGGCGGCGCGGGCCATCGCCTCGCGGTGTCCCGCCGAGTGCGCCCACTTCAGCTCCGCCTCGGTGGCATAGCTCAGGTCGAAGGTGACCTCGCCGAAGACCTCGAAGCGCTCCTGAGGAGTGAGGGACACCCCGGTCTTGTGGACCTCCACCGCCCGTTCCGCCACCTCGGCCAGCCGTTGCAGCCGGGCGATCTCCTCGCTCAACTGTCGCTGCCGGGCCCGGAGCCGCTCCAGTGGATTCGCCTGCGGATCCTCGAGGATCGCGGCGATCTCGTCGAGGGGGAAGCCGAGTTCACGGTAGAAGAGGATCTGCTGGAGACGGACCAGGTCGGCCTCACTGTAGAGCCGGTATCCGGCGTGGCTGCGGTCGCTCGGTGAGAGCAGACCCGCCTTGTCGTAGTGATGCAGTGTCCGCACCGTCACCCCGGCGACGGCCGAGACCTGCCCCACTGAGTAACTCATCCACCTGCCCTTTCGTCGGCCCACAGCCTCAAGCCTGACGTAGGGGGAGGGTCAACTCGCGGGCGTGCGGCTGCGAGTGCTTCCGCCGAGCTGCTACGAGTGGTCCCGCCGGGCTGCACGGCCAGGATCGGCGCTGCCCTGAGATCCCGTGTCCATGGGGGGATTTGTTCGTGGCCGCTCGCGTAAGACATGCGTCGTGCGGCCCCGCCTCCGCGGTCCGCCTGACACCCTCCCGCACTGCCATCAGGCCGGGCGGGAGGGTGTCAGGGTTGTCGGGCAGTGGTCAGTTCCGACAGGTGCCGGGCGATCACGTCCCGCATGAGCGGCGGGGTGGCGCGGTCCGGGCGGATCACGCAGTGCACCACGAGTCCGTCGATGAGCGCGTACAGCCGCTCGGACTCCACCCTGAGGTCGGGGTCGGTACGCGGGTCGTGTCGCGTCAGGACCTCGACGAGCTGGTGGCACAGGTCTTGCAGGAGTTCGTAGCTGGTGTCGCGCAGGGCCCGTAGCGTCGGTTCGGTCTGGGCCCGGACGGTGAAGGCCAGCCAGACTTCCGCCTCGGCGCGGCGCTCCGCGTCCAGAGGGAGCAGTTCCTCGATGGCTCTCAGGACCGTCACGGCGGGGTCCGGCTGGAGTTCGATTGCCTGGACCCTGTCGCGGACCCGGTCGATGACCAGCTGCATCGCGAACACGAGTACGTCCGACTGGGTGGCGAAGTAGTGCCGGAGGGACCCTGCGGACAGGCCGGCCTCCTTCGCGACGCTGCGGACGGAGACGCCTTCCCACCCGCGGCTGAGGATCAAACGCCACACGGCTTCGGCGACCGCGGCGCGCCGGGCCTGGGGATCGACGACTTTCGGCACCCCTCCTTTTTAGCACGCCCGTGCTATCTTTATTTGGCACAGTCGTATCACATCAGGAGGTGCGGTGCCCATGCTGTACGTACTGATCGTCGGATGCGAGATCGCCTTCTGGGTTCTTCTGGTCGCCGGCCTCCTGTGCCGCTACGCACTGCGCCGGCGCCGGGCGAGTGTGGTCCTGCTGTTGATGGTGCCCGCGGTCGATCTTCTGCTCTTCGCCGCGTCCACAGCGGACCTCGCGAGCGTGCGGCACCGACGGCCGCGCACGGCCTGGCGGCGATCTACCTGGGCGTGTCGACGGCCTTCGGCGGACGGCTGGTGGCGTTCGCGGACGGCCGTCTCGCCCACCGGTTCGGCGGGCCGCCGCCCAGCCGTCCGCCCCGCGCCGGGCCGGAGCACGCCGCCCATGAACGCCGTATGTGGGGCCGCCACCTGCTTGCCTGGAGCATCGGCAGCTGTCTGATCCTGCTGGACGCCGCGATCGTCGACGACGCCCACCGCGTCGCCCCGCTGACCGGCGTCATCGGCTCGTGGGGCGTGATCCTCGCGATCGACTTCGTGTGGTCCTTCAGCTACACCGTGTTCCCCCGCACGCCCCGCCCCGACCGGCGCGGGCCCGCACAGGGCCCACCGGCACCGCTGACTGACGCAGGCACCGGTCGGCGCGCAGTGGTGGCAACACCAGGGCCGGAGTGGGGAAAGCCCCCCGTCCGGTCCGGTGACTGACCGGCTGTTCCGGTCGAACGGGCATGCCGAGACTTGACAGCATGACGACTTCCTCTCAAGCCTTGGCCACGGCCGAGGTACCGGCCGCCCGTTCTCGTACGTCCGACCCCGCGGCCGGCAGCGACTTCGCCCGGCTGTCACGGCGTATCGCCGAGGCCGGTCTGCTGCGGCGGCGCCCGGGCTACTACACGGCGCGGATCAGCCTGGTGATCTTGCTGACGGGGGCGGGATGGGGGGCGTTCCTCGCGCTCGGGAACACCTGGTGGCAGTTGGCCGTGGCCGCCTTCCTGGCGCTGATGTTCGGGCAGATCGCCCTGGTGGCACACGACCTGGCGCACCGGCAGGTGTTCCGGCGGGGCGGGCCGAGCCAGGCGTGGGGCCGGCTCTTCGGCAACCTCGGGATCGGCATGAGCTACGGCTGGTGGATGCACAAGCACACCCGCCACCACGCCAACCCCAACCATGAGGAGCTCGACCCCGACGTCGCGCCGGACATCCTCGTGTGGTCCACGGCGCAGGCCCGCGACAGCCGGGGCGTCGCCCGCCTGATCGGTGGTCACCAGGCATGGCTGTTCTTCCCGTTGCTCACCCTCGAAGGGTTCAACCTGCACGTCGCCGGCCTGCGGGCGCTGCGCTCACCGGCCATGAAGCACCGGCTGCTGGAAGGGTGCCTGCTCCTGCTGCACCTGGCCGCGTACGTGTCCGCGCTGTTCTGGGTGCTCCCGCCGGGCAAGGCCGTCGCGTTCCTGTTCGTGCACCAGTGCCTCTTCGGGGTCTACCTCGGCTGCACCTTCGCCCCGAACCACAAGGGCATGCCCACCTTCACCGGCGACGAACGGCCCGACTTCCTGCGCCGCCAGGTCCTCACCTCCCGCAACGTACGCGGCGGACGCTTCACCGATGTGATGCTCGGCGGTCTCAACTACCAGATCGAGCACCATCTCTTCCCCAGCATGCCCACGCCGCACCTGCGGCGGGCCCGGTCCATCGTGCGGGCCTACTGCGCGGAGATCGGCGTGCCCTACCACGAGACGGGCCTGATCCGCTCCTACCGCGAGGCCCTCACCCACCTGCACCGCGTGGGGGAACCGATCCGGCGCCGCCGCAGGACACGCTGACGACCCCGATGACGTACGCCCGCGCATACCGGCTCACCGCCGAACCGCTTCCATGGATGTCATCCTGCCCGAGTCCGGAACTGGTTCCCGTACGGCGGCTCGTGGCCGCTGCTGCGAGGATGTGGGGATGGCGACGTGGCAGCGGTTCGAAGAGGAGGCGGCCTGGTTGGCCGCGGAGGTGCGCGCACGGTTCGAGGCACATGAGACCCACGTCCTCGCGACCCTTCGCAAGGACGGCTCGCCCCGGGTGAGTGGCAGCGAGGTGGATTTCAGGGGAGCCGAGCTGACGTTCGGCTCGATGCTCGGCGCGGTGAAGGCGCGTGACCTTCGACGTGACGGCCGGTGTGCGATTCACGCTCATCCCGGTGAAGGTGACGCCAAAGTCGCGGGATCGGCCGTCGAGGTCGTCGACCCCGCGGAGAAGCGGGCCATGACCACCGGCACGGAACCGCCCGGTGACTTCCACGCCTTCCGTCTCGACCTCACGGAGGCCGTCCTCACCACCGTGGACCAGGAGGAACAGCTGCTGGTCATCCACCTCTGGCGGCCCGGCCAGGCGGTGAAGGTGATCAAACGGCGCTGAGGGGGCGGCCTCGGTCGGCGGCGGGCCGGTCGTCCGCGGCTCACGGCCGGGGGGTGCCGTCCCAGCGCCAGGTCGTCGGGCGGGGGCGTCCGGGCAGGTCGGCGCGGCCGGTGGCCCAGAGGAGGGTGCGCCAGGCCTCGCCCGTGGACGGCGGTGCGTCGGGGAACAGGCGGTCGAGTACGCGCGAGCAGAGATCCTCGGGAGGAGTCCAGGGGAGATCGAGCCCCTGTGCCAGGTCGTGCGTGTGCACCAGGGTCTCCACGATCCCCATCGCGGCGAAGCCCTCGGTGTCCGAGACGCCGAAGACGTGGTGGGCGCGGGTTTGCGGCGGGGTCGTGCGCACCATGGCGACCAGCAGCGCACCGCTCGCTTCCAGGACCTGGAGCAGACCGGCCGGGCCCGCCTCGCGGTTCGCGTGAATGACGTTCGCCGGGCCGCCCGGCCTCCGGCTCCACCACAGGAAGGGCACCTCCCCGCCCGAGGGCGGTGGTGTGGGGCCGAGCTGCGCGGCATAGGCGAAGAGGTCGTCGCTGAGATGCTCGACGGTTTCCCAGCAGTCCCATTCCAGGGAGCCGGCCTTGCCTTCCCAGGCCGTGGGAGGCGCTTCGCGGAGGGTTGTCACGGCGAGCCGCACCGCGAGCTCGAGATCGTCGGCGGTGACGGGGGGCCGGGAGAGACCGGGGTCGGCTGATCGGGACATGGCAGGACCGTACCGCGCCCGGACCTGAACACCGACCGCGTAGTCAATGGCCCCCGTCCTCCTCCCACTTGGGCGCGGGACACGGCACATGCTCGGCGTTTCGGCCACCGGCGCCGCAGCGCCCGCTCCTTGCGGGGCAAGGGTCGATGCAGTCCGCATATTCCGGCGTGCCCTCAATCGCGGGGTGGTCGACGCGACCGAAATACATGTGTTCGAAGCCTTGGTTGACTCGTTGAACAGCGTGAACCAGCCGTGCGACCGTCAAGGGGGACCGCGTTGACTTCGGCCACCGCAGCAGTAACAGCACCAGCACCAGCGACGACGCTCGATGAACTGCCCGCGCCGGGAGGTGACCGGTGAAGAGGTTCTTCGGGCGGGTGCGGATGGCCGAGCCGGCGGTCTCCGACGCCGAGCAGGAGCTCTTCGGCGGCCCCCTGCGTTACGACCTCGGCTGGTCGGAGCACGAGCATGCCCGGCTCGATCAGACGATGCTGTCGGCTCTGCGTTCGATGCCCGGGCTGGTCGGGGCGACATTGCGCATGGCGTGGCAGGCGGACCGCCGCGCGCTGGTCACGGTCGCCCTCAGTGAGATCGGGCAGGGACTCGCCGCGGCCGTCGGGTTGCTCGCGGTCAACGCCGTCATGCACGCGCTGCTCGGCTCGGGCGCCCCGGGAGAGAGGCTGCAGGCGGTGCTGCCCGGTGTGCTCGCCGGCGCCGGGGCGGCCGTGGTCAACTCGGGGCTGGCCGGCTGGTCCACCTCGCGGGCGGGCCGACTGGAACCCCTGGTGGAGCGCATCGCCACGACCCAGTACCTAGCGGCCGCCGCGTCGGTGGAGCTGGAGGCCATCGAGGACCCGGAGTTCCGCCGGCTGATCGACGTCGCCCAGTACGGCGCCGCATCCGCCCGGCGCATGATCAGCGCGTGCGTGGCCGCCCTGAACGGGACCATCTCCCTGGTCTCCACGGCCGGCGTGCTCACCATCCTGCACCCGGCGCTCCTGCCGATGCTCATCCTGATCGCGGCGCCGCGCGGGTGGGGTGCGATGCGGGTGGCGCAGGAGCGGTACGTGTCGGTGATGAGCTGGGTCGAGCACGTGCGGGCCAGCCGCCTCATCGGCAACCTGCTCACCGAACGGACGGCCGCGCAGGAAGTGCGCATCCACGCCGTCGGGCCGTTCCTGCTCAGCCGCTACGAGCGGATGGCCGAGAGCGCCGAGGCCGAGCAGGAGCGGCTGGCCGCCGGCAAGGCCGTCACCGAGTGGGCGGCCGCCGCGCTGTCCGGCCTCGCCATGGCGGCGACGTACGCGACCATGTTCGTGCTGATCAGGAGCGGGCACATGAGTCTGGCCGTGGCGGGGACCGCCGTCGTCGCCGTCCGGTCGGGGTCGGCGAGTCTGGGCGCGCTGGTGATGAACGTGAACCAGCTGCACGAGGAATCCCTCTACGTCCGCGACCACGCCCGGTTCCTGGACGAGGCGGCGCGCCGCACCATCCCCGGCGGGGGCGCGCCGGTGCCGCCCCGGGTGAGACAGGTGGCCCTCGACCAGGTCGGCTACCGCTACCCGGACCGGGAGACACCGGCCCTCGACGGGGTGTCCCTCACGCTGCCGATGGGTTCGGTCACGGCGGTGGTCGGCGAGAACGGGTCCGGCAAGAGCACGCTGATGAATGTGTTGTCAGGGCTGCTGCTGCCGCAGAGCGGGCGTGTGCTGTGGGGTGACGCCGATGTCGCCTCCCTCGACCGCTCCGAGGTCTTCGACCGGGTCGCCCTGCTCACCCAGGACTTCCAGCGCTGGCCCGTGACGGCCGCGCTGAACATCCGGATCGGCCGGCCCGGCCGGGAGGCCGGTCCCGGGGACCTGCAGCAGTCCGTGGACTACGCGGGTGCCGGTCCGGTCGTCGCGAGGCTCCCCGACGGACTGCGGAGTCTGCTGGCCCGGATGTTCCGCGGTGCGAGCGAACTCTCCGGCGGCGAGTGGCAGAAGATCGGGCTCGCCCGGACGCACTGGCGCAGCTCCACCTCGGACGCCGACGGCGTGCTCATCGTGGACGAGCCCACGTCCGCCCTCGATCCGGAGGCCGAGATCGCCGCCTTCGACCGCATCCGCCGGCTGGCCTCCCCCGGCCGGGCCGTCGTCCTGGTCACCCACCGCATGTCCGGCGTCCGGCACGCCGACCGCATCTACGTCCTGCACCAGGGGCGACTGGTCGAGCACGGCAGCCACGGCGAACTCATGGCCGCCCGGGGGCGATACGCCTCGATGTTCGACGCTCAGGCCGCCCAGTACGCCCCTTCCGGGACCGTTCCCCGCCCCGGCTCCCCCACTGTCGTGGACCCGGCGTGACCTGTCCGTCCACACGGCCGGCAGGAGGCTCCCGGGTGCGTGGGGGAAGAGGTCAGGCCGGCTCGGGTTGCGGGATCGGCTGGGGTGCCGGTGCGGTCCGCGGCTCCCAGAGCCTGGTGGTGCGGGTGTAGCCGTAGATCACCGAGGTCATGGCGAGGAGGAGAAGTGGTCCGGACAGCCAGGGGTGTTCGGCCATGCGCAGCGGCAGGAAGCGGTACGACAACAGGAGGGCGGTGAAGACGGCCGTGCCATGGACGACCAGGTGGAGCCCCGGCCGGTCCCAGCCGCGGGCATGGGCGCGCAGTGCCGCTTCGACGGTGAGCGCGAAGACGACGCCGGCGACGAGATCCACCCCGTAGTGGTAGCCGAATCCCAGGGTCGCGGTGAGGGTGGCCACGAGCCAGAACGCGCCGGCGAAACGCAGGAGCCTCGGGCCCTTGCGGGAATGGATGAAAATGGTCGTCGCCCAGGCCGTGTGCAGGCTGGGCATGCAGTTGCGCGGGGTCATCCCGTCGAATCGCATCGGGTGCGGAGCGTGCACCGGGGTCGGTGTGTGCGGCCAGAGGGTGGCCATCGCCCAGTGTCCGCCGTCCGCGCCGAAGGCGAAGACCGGACCGACCACCGGGAAGACCATGTAGACGGCCGGGCCGAGGACCCCGATCGCCAGGAAGGTGCGGACCAGGTGGTGGCGGGGGAAGCGGCGCTCGTCGGCGACGTTGCGGAGCTGGTACAGCGCTACGACGACCGCGGCGACGGCGAGCTGGATGTAGACGTAGTCGAGGAGGTGTGAGCCGACGGGGCCGGAGGCGTTCACCAGGCGGCCCACCAGCCAGGACGGGTTGCCCAGGGCGTGGTCGGCGGTCGCGGTGTACTGGTCGAGGACCGAGGGGCGGGTCTTGGAGGTGATCAGCAGCCAGGTGTCGCCGGTCTTGCGGCCGGCGACGAGGAGGAGTCCGAGTCCGACGCCCTTGAGGAGCAGGACGCGTTCGGCTCCCGTGCGGCGGGTCACGGCTATGACGCCGTAGCCGAGCATCACCCACAGCGCGCCGTTGCCGAAGGGATGGCCGTCGGTCACGGTGATGCCGGCCGCCCACCGCACCAGGATGACAGTGACGTCGATCCCGATCGCGGTACCGGCGGCGATGAGCCGTTCACGCCAGGTGAGAACCACCATCATCAGCGCCAGGCTGGCGTAGAGCAGAAAGCCGGACTTCGGCGGGAACACCACCTCTCGCGCCTGCTCCGTGATCGGCCCCGGCATTCCGTAGTGGCGCGCGGCGAGTTCCAGCGCGATCAGGAATCCGAGGACCACGACCCCCGCGGCGGCCCACAGCACCACCCGCGGCCTGCGCCCCCCGGCGGACATGACTATGCGGCTTATTCGCGGGAACACCCGCGCTCCTCTGGTTATCAATTGGTTTGACCGATTTGTCAGTTATTGGATGAACAGGTCGCTACTCGTGCCCGACAGTATGGCAAACCGGTCGCGGACCAGGGTGAACACCAGCCCCCATGGCATGATTCCTACTCGACAGTAATTCCGTGTTCCCGACGGGAGGCATCGCCGTGGCCCGAGTGTTCACCGTGAGCGGCAGCATCGTCATCGGTGTCTCGCCGGACACCGCCTACCAGGCCGTGAGCCGCCCCGCCGACATGGGCCGCTGGAGCCCGGAGAACCTGGGCACGACACCGAATTCGGCCGCCGGCTCGGCGCCGTTGGGCGCCACGTTCGTCGGTCGCAATGTGCGAGGCAGGTTCCGGTGGGTGACGCTGTGCACGGTCACGGCAGCCGATCCGGGCAGCCGCTTCGCCTTCCGCGTCCACGCGATCGGGATCCGGCGCCCCCGCCTGCGGGCGCCGATCGCCACGTGGGAGTACCGCTTCGAGCCGACCGGCGACGGCGGCACGCGCGTGACGGAGATCTGGACGGACGACCGGCGCGCGTGGCCGGAGTTCGTGGCCAACGCCTTCGACCGGCTCGCGACGTCGGGCCGGACGTTCGCCGTCTTCCAGGCCCGGAACATCGAGACGACCTTGCGCAACCTCAAGCGGGAGCTGGAGCGGGAACACGCCGTCTGAGGCGTACGGCGGACCGGGCCGACCGGGCCGCCCCCGTCAGGCGAGCAGGGTCCGCCAGTCCTGGGCCGCCGCCCAGTCGGCGAAGGAGTGCCAGCCGACCTCTGGGTGGGCCCGGCGCAAGGCGGCGGTGTCGACGTCGAGGCCCGGGCTGGTGAAGTAGGCGAACATCGCCGCCAGGTCGGACGAGTGCGCGCGCACGGCGGCGAGGGGTGTCCGCCGGTGTGTGACGGACCGGCCAGTGGCCCGGGCCAGGATCTGTGCGATCTGCTCGGGTGTCAGCGCGTCGGAGGCGATGTCGATGCGGCGGCCCGTGAACTCGCCCGGGCGCGTGAGGGCCAGGGCGGCGAACGCGCCGATGTCCTCGGCCGGTATCAGGGCCAGGGGTGTCCCGGGTGGCATGGGCCAGCCGAAGACGTCCTCCCGCAGGCCCTCCAGCGTCCAGTGCGAGGACCAGTTGTCCATGAAGGCGGCCGGCGCGATGACCGTCCAGGGAACGCCCGACGCCCGCAGGTGGCGCTCGATCGCGAACTTGCTGTCGTAGTGCGGGATGCCGGTCCGGCGGTCGGCGTGGGCGGCCGAGGTGAACACGATGTGGCCGACCCCGGCGGACACCGCTTCGTCCACCAGGTACCCGCCCTGGCGGACCTCGGCGGAGGTGTCCGCCTCGAACGGTGTCGTCACGGCGAACAGGGCGTCCGCGCCGGTGAGCGCGGCGGCGAGGGACGTACGGTCCTCGAAGTCCGCCCGGTGGACTTCGGCGCCGAGGTCCCGCAGCGCGGTGGCGGCGGATGAGGTGGGGCTGCGGGTCAGGGCGCGCACGCGGTGGCCTGCGGCGAGGAGGGCGCGCGCCGTGGCGCCGCCCTGGGCGCCGGTCGCACCGGCGACAGCGATGACGGACATAAAGGACTCCAACCGGTGAATTAACTGCGTCACGCAGTAGAGTAGCAGCAGTTCACTGCGTCGCGCAGACAATTGCGGGCCCCCGGTGGCCTCCGGACACCTCGCCCTCGTCGGCTCAGGGCTCCTGGTGGTCGTGCGCGGCTCGTTCCAGCGCCTCCGCCTCCTCTTCCGCGAGGCGGGCCTCGGCGGCCACGTCGATCGAGCGGGTCAGCCACCAGTAGAGGACGGCGGAGACGGGCAGCCCGATGAACAGGGAGATGTCGGCTCCGCCGAGCGCCTTGGCCGCGGGGCCCGCGTAGAGGGTGCCGACGGAGAAGAACGGGATCATGGCGGCGAAGCCGGCCAGGTAGGCGATGATGCCGTGCCAGCCCCAACGGCCGTAGATACCACGGGGGTTGAAGATCTCGGCGATGGCGTAGTGGCCGCGGCGCACGACGTAGTAGTCCATCAGGTTCACGGCGGTCCAGGGGATGAACAGGTAGAGCACCAGCAGCAGGAAGTCGTTGAAGTTCGCCAGGAAGTGGGAGGTGGCGGACAGGGCGCCGATCAGGGAGAGCGCGGCGGTGAGGCCGATGGTCAGCAGGCGGGCGCCCAGGGTCGGCCGGATCCGCTTGAAGGAGTCGATGCCGCTGATGAGGGTGAGGGAGCCGCCGTACATGTTCAGCGCGGTGACGGAGACCAGGCCGAGGGCGGCGAACAGCAGCACGATCGCGCCGAACCCGTCGAAGACCTTGTCGCCGGCGGCGTTGATCGAGGTGATCGTCTCGAAGTCCTTGCCCGCCCAGGCCGCGAGCAGGGTGCCCAGCACCATGAGCCAGATGCCGCCGAGGGCGGAGCCGAAGTACGTCCAGTAGAAGGTCTTGCGAACCGTCACGTGCGGCGGCAGGTAACGCGAGTAGTCGGAGACGTAGATGGCCCAGCTGATCTGGTAGCCGGCGACGACGCCGAACTGGGCGAGGAACGGGGTCCACTTGAAGGCGCCGAGGTCGAAGGAGCCCGCCGGGTAGTGCAGGGTGACGAGGACGCCGACGGTGAAGATCCCGAAGATGACCAGGAAGGTGTACGTCAGGAAGCGCTCGGCCTTGTGGATGATGTCGTAGCCGACGAGGGCGATGACGAGCGCGACGGCGGTGACCACGACGACCCACAGTTTGACGCTGCCGTGCAGGGTGGTGTGCAGGGCGTCGGCGGCCAGGATGCTGTTGAAGACGTTGAACCCCGCGTACTGGACGTAGGCGAAGATCCAGACCAGCAGGGCGCCGACGTAGCCGAACTGGGGGCGGGACTGGATCATCTGGGGCAGGCCCAGCTGGGGGCCCTGGGCCGAGTGGAAGGCCATGAAGAAGGTGCCGATGACGGTGCCGGCCACGATCGCGAGGAGCGACCAGACGAGGTTGCCGCCCTCGGTGATGCTGATCAGTCCCACGGCCAGCGTGGCGATCTGCGCGTTGGACATGAACCACAGCGGGCCCAGGTGCCACAGCTTGCCGTGCCGTTCGTCCAGGGGGACGTAGTCGATCGACCGGACTTCCAGGCCGGAGACCCTGGGTTCCGCTGGCTGGTTCATTCCGCCTCCCGAGACCTGTGACGCCTCTGCGGTCACATTCTTCCCCCGCCGGGGCCCGGTGACGAGGAGGAGGACGTGCCTGGTCGGTGGAGGTGCGGGGGGTGATTCGGGGGAGGTGCCGGGGGCGGCGGTCCGGTGGAGGTGCGGGGGGGCGGTGGAGGTGCCGGGGGGGCGGCGCCGTCCGCGTGGCCGGCCGGCGCCGCCCCGTTCCGTTCCGTTCCGTGTGTCAGGTCAGGCCGAACTTCTGGGCCGGTGATCCGTTGCAGTCCCAGATCTGCAGCCGGGTGCCGTCGGTGGTGGCGCCGCTCGGCGAGTCCAGGCAGCGGCCCGACTGCGGGTTCAGCAGCGAACCGTCCGCCTGCCGCACCCACTTCTGACCGCCCACGCCGTTGCAGTCCCACAGTTCGGCCTTCGCCCCGTTCGCCGTCCCGTCGCCGACGACGTCCAGGCAGCGGCCCAGTGTCGTCAGGGAGCCGTCGGAGCGGTGGAACCAGTGCTGGTCGACCGCCCAGGACTGGCAGTCCCACAGCTGGACGGGAGCACTGTTGGTGCCCGTGTCATCGGCCGCCACGTCGACGCACTTGGCTCCGGGGCCGGTGACCGGGGCTCCGCCGTCGACCGAGAACTTCTGGGCCGGTGATCCGTTGCAGTCCCAGATCTGCAGCCGGGTGCCGTTCGCGGTGGCGCCGCTCGGGGAGTCGAGACAGCGGCCCGACTGCGGGTTCAGCAGCGAACCGTCCGCCTGCCGCACCCATTTCTGGCCCCCGACGCCGTTGCAGTCCCACAGCTCGGCCTTCGCCCCGTTCGCCGTCCCGTTGCCCTCGATGTCCAGGCAGCGGCCCAGCGTGATGAGGGAGCCGTCGGGGTTGTGGGTCCAGTGCTGGTCCTCGGCGTAGGACTGGCAGTCCCACAACTGGACGGCGGCGCCGTTGGTGCCGGTGTCGTCGGCGGCGACGTCGACGCACTTGGCTCCGGGGCCGGTGATCGTGCCCTGCGGTCCGTTGGGCACGTTCGTCTCGCCGGAGTAGCCGACGGAGACGATGTTCGCCTGTACGGCGTTCTCGGCGGCGTCGGTCGGGTAGCCCGAGACCATCACGCCCTCGAAGAAGGTGCCCCGGTTCCAGTTGCTGTTGTCGCCGCCGGTGCCGAGGATGATGCCGCCCTCCTGGTGCATGGGCCGGTAGCCGCCGCGGGTGGGCAGGCCGCCGTCCCACCAGGTGGTCAGTGCGCCGGACTGCGAGTTGCCGCCCTTGAGGGCGTACCTGGTCTGTCCGTCGTTCTTCAGCACCGCCGTGACGAAGGGGCTGTTGTTGCCCCGGTTCGCGGCGTTGGAGCCGTTGTCGCCCTGGAACATGCCGTTCTCCATGTCGGCCTCCACCCAGGGACCGGAGCCGGTGCACGGTGCGAAGTAGCAGGTGGTGGCGATGCTGACGGCGTCCATGTGGCCGTTGCCGGTGTCGGCGGGCGTGCGCTCGGCGTTGCCGTAGTCGAAGCAGCAGGCCGAGCCGACGTGGGTGCCGCTGGCGACCATGTAGGCGCCCTCGGCCCGGCCGTCGACGGCCACGCCCGAGGCGACGCCGGTGTAGCGGTAGCCCACGCCGGGCGAGATCCAGACGCCGTAGACCTTGTGGCCTCCCGCGGTGACGGCGATCTCGGAGGCGTCCGCTCCGCGGTCGGCGCCCATGCCGGAGGTTCCGGCGGGGCCTGGCGTGAGGTCGTTGTGCCGGGAGGTCTGGTCGTAGATCTTCGTGATCCGGCAGGTCGTGCCGCCGCAGAAGCGGTCCTGGGCGGCGGCGTCGGCGTAGCCGCCGGGGGCGAGCAGGCCGATGTCGGCGCCGGCGCCGTCCGAGGCCCGCGTGACGCGGTACAGGGGGCCGTCGTAGGCGGCGAACAGGGCGCGCACCGTGCTGTGCGCGGCGACGCAGGGGGTGCCGGCCGTGCCGTAGATGTCGCAGGGCCCGGAGCCGGCCGCCCGCGCAGGTGCGGCCAGGCCGACGAGCGCGGCCAGCAGCAGGGCGAGGGCGGAGAGGGCTGCGGTGGCGCGTCCGCGGGGGCGGGGTGGCCGGGCGGTGGGTCTCGTCGCGTACATGGTCTGCTCCTCGGGCCGGGGGTGGCGGGGCGTCAACTCGTCGAGGGGTCCGTGCGGTTGGGCGGCGGACCGGTGCCGGTCCGGGCGCGGTGGGGGACGGTGCGGAACGTACGCAGGATGGTGGGTCACGTCAAGATTTGTTGCTTCTGGCTTTTTTGAAGCTTTGGACTTGTCTCGAAGTGTTGCCTCGTGTGGGGCCCGACCCCCTTGACCGCGACCCGCTCCGGGGCTTCATACTGGCGGCCAAATCGATTTGGCCCCATCGTTTTGGCCGCCGTCCACGGCCGGATCGTCGAGGCCTGAGCCGAGCGAGCCGAACGGAGCCCGCGCGTGTCCAGTCCCGTACATCCCGTCCGAGAGTCCAGCCCCACCCCGGTCCATCCCGTCGACGAGTCCCGCCCGGTCGGGCGGATCCTGCTCTTCGGCGTTCAGCACGTCCTCGTCATGGCGGCGACCCCGATCTCCGCGATCTTCCTGATGAGCGCCACCCTGCGGCTGAGCCCCGGGCTCACCGTCGACCTGCTCTCCGCGGCCCTGCTGCTGTCGGGGGTCGGATCGCTCATCCAGTCCCTGGGGCCCTGGAAGTTCGGGCCCAGACTGCCGTTCGTGATGCTGCCCGGCGGCGCCCCGCTGATCCTGTTCCTGTCGATCGCCCAGGCGCACGGCCTGCCCACGGCCACCGGGGCGGTGCTCCTCACCGCCGCGTTCACCTTCGTCGTCCTGCCGCTGTTCGCGCGGCTGCTGAGGTTCTTCCCGCCCCTCGTGATCGGCACGATGATCGTGATCGTCGGGGTCAACCTCGTGAAGGTCGGGGCGCTGCTCGTCACCGGTCAGCCCGGCACCCCCGGCTTCGCCGACCCCGGCGCGCTCGGGCTCGCCTTCGCCACGATCGGCCTGATCGTCGTCTTCACCCGGCTGCTGCGCGGGGTGCTGCGGCAACTGGCCGTGCTGCTCGGGCTGGTGGCGGGCACAGTCCTGGCCTTCGCCCTCGGCCAGGTCCACCTGGGCTCGCTCACCTCGGGGCAACTGGTCGGCCTGCCCCGGCCGTTGCCCTTCGGTGCGCCCGTCTTCGACGTCCTCGCCGCGCTGCCGCTGATGCTGTACAGCCTGGCGTCCATGGCGGAGGCGACCGGTCAGACCGTCATCAACGCCGAGGCCGTGGGCAAGAAGATCGACATCCGCAAGGACGTGCCGCGCACGGTGCGCGGTGACGCGCTGACCTCCCTGCTGGGCGGCTTCCTCGGGCTGCCGCTGATGGTCACCAGCGGGGAGAACATCGGCATCGTCCGCGTCACCGGCGTGCGCAGCCGGTACGTCACGGCGGCGGCGGGCCTGGTCCTCGTCGTGCTCGGCTTCCTCACCCCCGTCGCGCGGGCCATCACCGTGATGCCGCCGGCGGTCGTCGGGGGCGCCGCGATGGTCGTCTTCGCGGTGATCACCGTGCTGGGCGTGCAGATGCTGCAGCGGGCCCGGCTGGAGGACCACACGTCGATGGTCACCTGTGCCGTCGCGCTCGCCCTGGGCCTCCTGCCCATCCTCGTTCCCGGCGTGTACGACGGGTTCCCGTCCGGCGCGCGGATCCTGCTGGGCAGCGGGGTCGCCGTGGGCGCCTTCACCGCCGCCCTCCTCAACATCGTCTTCCACCATCTGGGCCGCCGCCGGGACGAAACCGTCCTGCCGGCCGAGGCGCCCGGCGCGGCCGCGCGGGTCTGAGCCACTCCCCCGCCGCCCCCATCCCGATCAACGGAGAACCATGAGCGACCTGACCCCCGACCTGCTCAGCCACGCGGAGCTGCTGCTGGTCCCAGACGTGACACTGACCCCGGACGGCCCCGTGGCCGGGCACGCGGTGGTGGTGCGCGACGGCGTCTTCGCCGACGCCGGCCCGGCCGAGCGGATCGTCCGCGCGTACCCGGCGCTGACACCGATCAGGCTGCCGCACCATGTGCTGATGCCCGGCTTCGTCGACACCCACCACCATCTGACGCAGAGCTTCGGCGGCTCGCTGGCCTTCGGGGAGCCCTCGGAGATCTTCCGCCGGGTGTGGGTGCCGCTGGAGGGCGCGCTGGACGAGGAATCGGCGTACGTGGCGGCGAAGTTGGCGGCGCTGGAGTCGCTGCGCGGCGGGTTCACCACGGTCGCCGAGGCGGGCACGCGCGCCGCGGTCGACGCCGACGTCTTGGCGTCGGCGGCTCGGGACGCGGGCATCCGCTGTGTCCTCGGCCTCGTCTGCAACGACACCTCGGACGGCACCGGCCCGGACGCCGATCCGGGCGCCGTGCTCGCCGCCGCCGAGAAGCATCTGGCCCGCTACGCGAGCGACGACCTGGTGCACCCCTCCCTCGCCGTGTCCGTGCCGGAGGCCGCGACCGCGCAGACGCTGGCCGCGACGGCACGGCTCGCCGCCGAGGCGGGAGCGGTCGTGCAGATCCACGTCAACGAGCACCTCGTCGCCGTCGAGCGGTCCCTCGTCCGGCATGGGCTGCGGCCGCTGGAGTACCTGCGTCATGTGGGCGCCCTGGGGCCGCAGTTGCTGGCCGCGCACGCCACGCTGCTCACCGCGTCGGAGATCAGTCTGCTCGCCGACAGCGGTACGGCGGTGAGCTATAACCCGGTCGCCAGCGCCTGGAAGGGCAACGCGGTCGCACCGGCCACCGTGTTCGCCGAGCGCGGCATCCGGTTCGGGCTGGGCACCGACGGCACCCGCGGGGACGGCTTCCGCCTCGCGGACGCCGCCGAGTTCGCGCAGCGGCTCACCTACGGCCTGGCCGCCGGGGACTCCTCCTGCGGGGCCGGCTGGACCTGGCTGGACCGGGCCGCCGCGGGCGGTGCCGACGCGGCCGGGCTCGGCCGGCTCACCGGGCGGATCGCGGCCGGCGCCGCCGCCGACTTCCTGCTCGCGGACATCGGCGGACCCGAGATGCAGCCGTCCTGGGACCTGCCGTGGGAACTGACCCGCCGGGGCAACCGGGACCAGCTCACCGCCGTGTTCGTCGCCGGGCGGCTGAGGTTGTGGCGGGGCGGACCGGTGGGCTGGGACGGTGCGGCGCTGGTGCGGCGCGCCGCCGAGCTGGCGCCCCGGGTGGTACGGCGTGCCGGGGTGACCCGGGCGCATCCGACGTCGGTGGTGGCACGGGAGCGCGCGGCGACGCAGGGGCCGGCGCCGCAGCGCGGGCGGGACGCCGGTACGGCGGCTGCCGGGACCCGGAGTGGTCGGCGATGAGCGGGGACGCGCTGGCCGTGCTGGCCGTGACCGTGGCGGTGGCCGCGTTCGTGCAGGGCACCAGCGGGCTGGGGTTCGCGCTGATCGTGGCGCCGGTCGCCGGGCTGCTCGACCCGGGGCTGCTGCCGGTGTTCGTCCTGACCGCGATGATCCCGCTCAATCTGTACGTCGCCTGGCGGGAGCGGCGCAGCCTCGATGTGCGCGGCGCGGGCTGGATCACGGTGGCACGGCTGACGGCGACGCCGGCGGGGCTGGCCCTGCTGTGGATCGTCCCGGAGGGGCGGCTCGGCGTCCTCGTGGGCGTGTCGACCGTGCTGGCGGCGGTGGTCAGCCTCTTCATGCCGTCGTTCGTGCCGGGGCGTGCCGCCTATCTGGGCGCGGGTGTGGTCACGGGGCTGAGCGAGACGGCGACCGGGGTGGGCGGGCCGCCGCTGGCCCTCGTCTACCAGCACCGGCCGCCGGGTGAGCTGCGGGCCACCGTGGCGGTGTGCTTCCTCGTCGGTGAAGTCGCCTCGCTGGCGCTGCTGTTCGCGACCGGGCGGGGGCATGCGGGGGACATGGGGCGGGCGGTGCTGCTGCTGCCCGCGCTGGCGGCCGGGGCCTGGTTGAGCCGGCTGGTGCACACGCGGGTCGACGCGCGGAAGATGCGGGGCTTCGTGCTGGTGTTCGCGCTGGTGTCGGGGGTGGTGCTGATGGCCGGGGGCTGAGGCACGGCGCTGCCACCCACCAGTCGGCGTCACCGGCCTGTCCGGTCGGCACACCTAGAGCAGGGGGGTCGGGCGGAGGGCGAGTATGGCGATGTCGTCGGCGTTGTCGGCGCCCAGGCCGATGAGAAGTTCGTCGCAGAAGGTGTCGAGCGGTTCGCGGGCCAGGGCGGCGGTGCGCCGACTGAGGGTGGACATGGTCTGGTCGAGGGGTTCGTCGCGTCGTTCGATCAGACCGTCGGTGTAGAGCAGGACGGTTGCGTGGGGAGGCACCCAGACGCGAGCCGAAGGACGGGCGGCGCAGGGGTCCATACCGAGGAGCAGGCCCATGCCGTCCTGGAGATAGCGTGTGGTGCCGTCGGGCATCGTGAGGAGGGGCGGCAGGTGCCCGGCGGATGCGTACTCCAGTTCCCACGGGCCCCGCGCCGGGCCCCTGATGAGACCGTAGATGCAGGTGGCGGTGGCTTCCTGACCCAGTGTGTGGTTCGCGAGGTCAAGGCGGCGCAGGACTTCCGCGGGGGGTTCCTGACGGTCGGCCGCGATGCCGCGGAGCATGTTCCGCAGCTGGCCCATGGTGACGGCGGCCGTCAGGTCATGGCCGGCGACGTCGCCGATGACCAGGACGGTCTCGCCGCCGGGGAGAATGAAGCTGTCGTACCAGTCGCCGCCGACCTCGGCGGTGGCGGAGGAGGGTGCGTAGCGGGCGGCCAGTTGCAGATGGTCGCTCCGGGGCAGGTCGGGCAGGAGCGAACGCTGGAGGCGCTCGGCGATGTGCTGGGTCTCCTGGTGCAGACGGGCATTGTCCACCGCCAGGGCGAGTCCCTTGACCAGGTCGGACACCTGGGCGAGATCGCCGACGTTGAAAGGGGGTTGTCCGCTGACGCGGGCGAGGGTCAACGCCCCGAGGATGGTACGGCGCACCCGCAGCGGGGCGACGACGGCACTGTCCGCCTGCAGGACCTCGAACAGTTCGAAGTGCCGTGATTCCAGGGCTGTTGTGGCCTGGGCCGGCCATGGAATCTCGGTGAGCAGGAGTGGTCCCGCCCCACGCAGTACCCGGGCCAGGGGCCCTCGCGCGGCATCGGTCAGAGGCGGGAGCACACCTTCGTAGACCGCGGGAGTAAGCGCCTGTGGCCGGCGGTGAACGACGCAGGCGCGGTTCACGTGATGGTGTTCGTCCAGCAGGTCCACCGCGCACCACTGCGCCAGTTGCCGGGTCAGTCTCCGGCCCACGCGTCGCAGCCCTTCCTCGAGCGTGGGCGCGGTGGTCAGCGCGCTCGTGGTGTCGACCAGCAAGGACGACCACGCCGGTGCCGGCATCTCGCTGGGCTCGGCAATCCCCGTGGGGGCGGTTTCGGCGGGGCGAGGGCGCTCCTCCCGCCCGTGCCTGGTCGCGGGTGCTGATTCGGCGCCGGAAGGGGAGGTCATGAATGCGGACGTACGTGGGATGAGCTGGGCGACGAACACGGTGCGGCCGTCGGCCGCCTCCTGGGTCTGGATGAACAGGCGGACCGGCACGAGCCGGCCGTCGCGGTGGAGCGCGGGCAGAGGCACGGAACGGCCCAGGATGTGCGGCTCGCCGGTCAGCAGCAGGCGGCTGAACGATGCCACGTGACGTTCCCGGAGATGTTCGGGGATCAAGGCGGTGAGGCGTCGGCCGATCAGCTCCTCCACCGGCCAGCCGAGCAGATTCGCCACCGGTTCGTTCGCCGCGACGATCCGGTTGGCGTCGTCGGCCGCGATGGTCGGGATCCTGCTGGTCCGCACATCCCCGGCCTGCCATGCCGCCAGCTCCGCGGGCCGGGCGCTCGGCTCACGGGGCACCAGCGTCCACGCGTTGGGGTGCTCCCCCGCGAGCTGGCCGGTGATCTCGTCCAGCAGCCAGTCACGGAAGGCGCGGAACTGCGGCAGGGCCGGCCGAGTGAGCAGGTCGGCCTGCCGCGCCGCCCGTTCGGCCGCGTCGAGCACCCGGCGCAGGGTGAGAACGGCCGCTGTGGCATCCGCGGGAAAGGACAGATGCACGGACCGGACATCGGCGGGAGAGGGCTGCTGGGTCAGCGCGGCCGTCACACACGCGCAGATCGCGTTGTTGATGTCGTACGCCGTGGCCAGGTCCTCGGCACGGATGCCCCACCGGTCCCCGACGGACGTGGACAGAACGAGCTCACGCAGCAGGGCGTTTTGGTGTTCCTGGGATGCCGCGTGCAGGACGCACGGCAGGTCGACCAGCGTCACGTTGTCAGCCGGGCCGCACAGAGGCGAGGTCGTCGCGTGCCATCCCGGTGACGGCGGTGGCGGTCCGTCGGGCCACAGCTCGAACCAGACGGTCTTGCGGCCCTCGTCGTACTCGGCGCCGTAGCGGGAGGCCAGCCGCTCCACCATCGACAGCCCCCAGCCGGTGCTGGTGTACACGTGACCGAGCTGCGGCACCAGAGCGCGGTCCGGTCGGCCGTCACCGATCCGCACGTGAACCGCGGTCCCCGTCGCCCAGGCCTGGACCTCGATGCCGGTGCGCGCGTGCAGCAGCGCATTGGTCACCAGTTCGCTGGCGAGGAGCTCGGCGGTGTCCACCGCGTCCGCGGCAGCGCCCGCCACCGCTTCCCGTACGAACCGCCGCGCCGCCGTCGCGCTGTCGGGCCGGGGAGCGAATTCCCTCGACGGCGCCCCCGGCGGCGGGTTGATGGCCATACTCCCAGTGTGGGGCATGCCACCGCGACGTGTCTTCGCACGCTCGCCCGGTCGGGGGGCGAGCGCCGCCGAGCCCCTTCTCCGTCAGACCACTTGGCAGTGCCGCCGACCGCACCGCTGTCGCGGCCGTATGTCAGCCCTGGCCGGCGGTCGCTCCCTGTTCCGGGGCCGTTGTGGCCCCCGGCTGCGCACCGCGCCAGGACGAAGCCCGGGGTACGAGTCGCGGGACGGACGCGGACGTGTCGCGGTGCGTTCCGGTCGCGGCACCGGCGGGCGGCGGGGTGCCGAGGCGGGTCAGGAGGAGTTCCACCGCGTCGCCGGCTGCCCGGTCCAGGCGCAGGTCGACCGCGGTGAGCGGGGGTTCGCAGGTACGGGCGCGCAGCCCGTCGTAGCGGGTGACGACCATGACGTCGTCGGGGATGCGGCGGCCCGCCTCCCGCAGCGCCCGGACCGCGCCGACGGCGAAGGCGTCGACGAGGACGCACAGCGCGTCGATCCGGGGGTGCTCCGCGAGCAGTTCGGCGCAGCGGTCGTGCCCGGCCTGTTCTCCGCCGTCCTCCGGCACGGCGGCGACGATCGGCGTCCAGCCGTGGGCGCGGGCCGCCCGTTCGTAGGCGGCGCGGGCGTCGAGGGAGGAGTGGCGGGTGCCGGCGCCGACCATGAGGGCGGGGCACCGGGCGCCCTGGGCGTGCAGGTGGTCCAGGAGCAGTTCGGCGACCGGGCCGCCGTGCAGGTCGACGTAGGGGGCGTCGTCGCCGGCCGCGGTGGGCCGGCCGAGGGTGACATACGGCAGTCCGCGTTCGCGGAGTTGGGCGACGGCGGCGTCGTCGGCCTCGGGCTCGACGACGATCGCGCCGTCGATGTCCACGGAGTACAGCGCGGACCCGGACTGCACGGGCGGGATCAGGACGAGCGCGTAGTCGTGGACGAGGGCGCGTTCGGCCGCGGCGGCGGCGACCTCCATGTAGAAGCCGAGCCGGGAGGGGCCACCGGCGACCGCGAAGGGCATCGAGGAGACCAGCGCGATCGCCCTGGCCTCGCCCCGGCGCAGGCGCTGGGCGCGCAGGTTGGGCCGGTAGCCGAGTTCGGCGGCGACCGCCTTGATCCGTTCGCGGGTGCGGGGGTCGACCTTGCCGATGCCGTTGAGGGCGTGGGACACGGTCGTCCGGGAGACCGACGCAGCCTCGGCGACGTCGGCGATGGTGGGCCGGCGGGCGCCGCGGGACGTGGTCATGCGCCCATCTTCCCAACTCGCCTCCCCCGGGACCAGAGACCCCCCTCCGCGGGCTCGCGCCGGACCGGGGGAAAGTTTCGCGGACCCGGGTGAGATGACGGCGCCGGATCGGGGCATCCGGAAGGGCAGGGGGGCAGGGCCAACGGCTGGAGGCACGTCATGATCGCCCTCGGAGTCATCCTTCTCATCATCGGATTCATCACGGGCATAGCGATCCTGTGGACCATCGGCATCATCCTGGTGGTGATCGGCGCCGTGTTCTGGATCCTGGGGTCCATGGGGCACGCGATCGCCGGCCGCAGGCACTATTGGTGACCGGAACACCCGACCGCTCCTCGTGACTACGAAGGGCTCGTGCCCTCGCCCAGGGCGCGGGGCGGGTGACGGCCGACGCGCAGGCCGACAGCCGCGACGAGCAGGACCGCGCAGCAGGTGAAGACCATGCCTGCGGTGCGCACGCCCAGCGTCACGGCCAGCGCGCCGACCCCGACGACCGGCAGCGAGATGCCCAGGTAGGCGACGACGAAGAACGCGGAGATGGTGGCGCCGCGGCGCTCGGCGGGTGCGGCGGAGCCGACCGCGGTGAGTCCGGCCCGGAAGGCCATGCCCTGTCCCACGCCTCCGGCGACCGCGCCGAGCAGCAGCAGGGGGAAGGACTTCAGCAGCAGCGAGGCCCCGACGAGGAGCAGTCCGGCGACGAGGACGCCGCAGCCGCGGGGCAGGGCACTGCGCGCGCCGAGCCTGCCCATGAGCAGCTGGCCGCAGGTCGAGGCGCAGAACACGCAGAAGACGACGGCGCCCGTCACCGCCAGGTTGTGCTCGCCGAGGGTCTGGGCGAGGAAGGCGGGCGCCACCGCGGTGAACAGGCCGAGCAGGGAGAAGCCGGCGAAAGCGGCCAGCGCGCAGGGGCCGAACACCCCGCTCACCTCGGGCGGAACGGTCATGCCCTGGGGGCGCAGCGGGGGCCGCGGGCCCGTGTGGTGCACGGTCTCGGTGGCCAGACAGGTGACCAGGAAGGCGACGGCCAGCAGGGTGAGGTGGACGAGGAAGGGCAGCACGAGGGGCTCGGGCGCGTACTCGGCGAGGAAGCCGGCCAGCAGCGGGCCGAGCCCGAGGCCGCCCATGTTGGCCGCGGTCGCCGCGAACGCGGCGCGTGCCCGGCGTCCGGGTGGCGCGAGGTCGAGGACGGCCGCCGTGCCGGTGCCGCTGAACAGGCCCGCCGAGAAGCCGGACAGCACCCGGCCGGCGTAGAGCAGGGGCAGTCCGCCCTCGAACAGGAAGCAGACCGCGCTGAGCGCCGACAGGCCGAGGGCGCCCATCAGGACGGGGCGCCGCCCCAGGACGTCGGAGAAGCCGCCGGCGACGAGGAGGGCGGCGATGACGCCGACCGCGTACACGGCGAAGACCACCGTGACGATCAGTTCGGAGAACCCGATCTGCTGCCTGTACAACCCGTACAGCGGTGTCGGCAGGGTGGTGCCGAGCATCCCGACGGCGAAGACGCCCGCGACGGCCTTGTATCCCGGGCGGCGGCGCTGCGGGCCGGGCCCCGCGTCGGTGCTCATCGGGCCACCTTAGGCCGGAAGCCGGCGGTGGTCCGGCAGGGGCGGGGGCGCTCCGTGTCCGTTTCCGCTGTTCCGGCGATCCGTGGTCCGGGGGGCTTTTCGGGCGGGACGGACGGGGCACGCGGGCGGGGTACGGACCGACGACTTCCAGGGTGGTGCCAGCGATGTCCGAGTACGAGCGTTCCCGCACGATGCCCGCGCAGCCCGAGCAGGTCTTCGACCAGGCGGCCAATCTGGGCCAGCTCGACGCCTGGCTGCCGGACGAGCTGCATGTGCGGGTGGACGACCCGCCCGCCGTCACCGTGCACGAGGACCGCGCCGGCCAGGACACGGCCGCCCTCGTGCGGGCCGAGGGCGAGCAGATGCGCCTGGAGTGGGGGACCCGCGAGCAGGGCGCCTACGCCGGCTGGCTGCAGGTCGCCGGGATCGGCAGCGGCGCCAGCGAGGTGACGGTGCACCTGTCGTTCTTCGAGGACAGCCACGACCCCGGTGAACAGACGGTCGGTGACGCGCTCGAAGGCAGTCTGCGGCGTCTGGAGGAGCAGGTGCGGCTCCGCGTGGACAACACTGCGGGCTGAGCCCCCGCCGCACCGGTCCCGGTGCGGTCAGGGGGGTGCCGGTGGTCTGATCCAGTCCAGGGAGCGCTCCACGGCCCGGCGCCAGTTGTCGTACTCCGTCTCCCGGTGCCCGGGGTCCATGGCGGGCAGCCACTGGGCGGCCCGGTGCCAGTTGCCGCGCAGGACCTCCAGGTCGGACCAGTAGCCGGCGGCGAGCCCGGCGGCGTAGGCGGCGCCCAGGGAGACGGTCTCGGCGACCATGGGACGGACCACGGGGACGTCGAGGACGTCGGCGACGTACTGCATCAGCAGGTTGTCGGCGGTCATCCCGCCGTCCACCTTGAGCCGGCTCAGCGGTACGGCGGAGTCGGCGTTCATGGCGTCGACGACCTCCCTGGTCTGCCAGGCGGTGGCCTCCAGGACGGCGCGCGCGAGGTGCCCCTTGGTGATGTAGGAGGTCAGGCCGACGATGACGCCGCGTGCGTCGCTGCGCCAGCGGGGGGCGAAGAGCCCGGAGAAGGCGGGGACGATGTAGCAGCCGCCGTTGTCGTCGACGGTGCGGGCGAGGGTCTCGATCTCGGGGGCGCTGCAGATCAGGCCGAGGCGGTCGCGGAACCACTGGACCAGGGAGCCGGTGACGGCGATGGAGCCCTCCAGGGCGTAGACGGGGGCCCGGTCACCGATCTTGTAGGCGACGGTGGTGAGGAGCCCGTGCCGGGAGCGGACGACGTCGGTGCCGGTGTTGAGCAGCAGGAAGCTGCCCGTGCCGTAGGTGCATTTCGCCTCGCCCGGCGAGAAGCAGGTCTGGCCGAAGAGGGCGGCCTGCTGGTCGCCGAGGGCGGCGGTGACGCGGACGCCGGGCAGGAGGGTGCGGGCGGTGCCGTAGACCTCGGCGGAGGATCTGATCTCGGGGAGCATCGGGCGGGGCACGCCGAAGAAGGCGAGGAGTTCCTCGTCCCAGGTCAGGGTGTGGATGTTCATCAGCATGGTGCGGGAGGCGTTGGTGGCGTCGGTGAGGTGCAGGCCGCCGTGGGCGCCGCCGGTGAGGTTCCAGATCAGCCAGGTCTCCATCGTGCCGAACAGCACGTCGCCGTCGCGGGCGCGCTGGTGGAGGCCCTTGACGTGGTCGAAGAGCCAGCGCAGCCGCAGGGCCGAGAAGTAGGTGGAGGGTGGCAGCCCGCAGCGTTCGAGGAAGAAGGCGTCCCCGGGGTCGCGGGCGAGTTCGTCCACGAGGGGCGCGGTGCGGGTGTCCTGCCAGACGACGGCGCGGCCGAGCGGGGCGCCGGTGTGCCGGTCCCACAGGACGGTCGTCTCACGCTGGTTGGCCAGGCCGACCGCGGCGATCTCGTCCGCGCGGACGCCGGCGTCGGCGAGTGCCTCGGGTACGACGCGCCGCAGGTTGTGCCAGATCTCGACGGCGTCGTGCTCGACCCAGCCCGGCCGGGGGAAGTGCTGCTGGTGTTCCCGCTGCGCGACGGAGACCAGGCGCCCGCGGTGGTCGAACAGGATGCATCGGGTGGAGTTGGTGCCCTGATCGATGGACATCACATACCGTTCAACCATGATCGGGTCTGCCTTCCGAGGGGACGAGGAGGCGTCGGGAGGGCCTACCAGCGGGCGGCACCGAGGTCTTTGGAGATCGCCCGGGCGGCCTCCCGGATCAGGGTGATCAGGCTCGGCCGGGGGTGCCCCTGGCTGTCGCAGATCCGCTCGACGGCGCCGGAGAGACCGATGGCGCCGACGACGAGGCCGCCGTGTCCCCGGATCGGTGCGGCGAGCCCGGCCTCGCCCATGCTCATCTCCTGGATCTCGGCGGCCCAGCCGAGCTCCCGGACCTCGGCGAGCGCCCGGGTGAGCTGTTCGGCGCTGTCCAGGGTGTGCCGGGTGTAGGTCTCCAGTCCCGCGTCCCGGGCCGGTTCCAGGGCGACGGTGCCGTAGGCGAGGAGGACCTTGCCGAGGGAGGAGGCGTGCAGGGGCAGCAGGGCGCCGACGTCCAGGGTCTGGAAGGTGTCGTCCGGCCGGAACACGTGGTGGACGACGAGGACCTTGCCCTCCAGGGGGGTGCCGAGGCGCACCGCTTCCCCGCTGCGGGCGGCCAGGGCGTCCGCCCAGTTGATGGAGCGGGAGCGCAGTTCGTTGACGTCCAGGTAGCTCGTGCCGAGGTGCAGCAGGGCGGCTCCGAGCTGGTACTTCCCGGTGGCCGCGTCCTGCTCGACGAAGTCCACGTGCTGGAGGGTGCGCAGGATGCCGTGGGCGGTGCCCTTCGCCAGCCCCAGCGAGGCCGCCACCTCGCCGAGTCCGAGCCGGCGCGGCCCGCCCGCGAGCAGGCGCAGGATCGCCGCCGCCCGTTCGATCGACTGGACCGGTCCGGCCATGAGGCGAGCCTATTACCGCCGCGGGCGGTTCGCCCGGCCTGCGCGGACGGTTCGCCCGGCCCTGCCGCGGACGGCCCGCCCGGGGTCCGCGCCCTTCCGCCACGGCAGGGCGGGCAGCGGCGTTCGGTAATGCCGACCGGGGTTCATTGACCGGCCGGGACCGGCTTCCTAACGTGCTCTGCGACTCGGCAACGCGCCGGGCCGGACCACAGGCCCGCGGCGCCGAACCCCCAGGAGAGACCATGGCGGCACAGCTGAACACGCTGTTTCGGGAGGCGTTCCACGAGGTGTGTCCGGTGCCGCCCGTCGCCGGTGCCGTGCCGGCCGTGCGTCGGCGGGTGGGCAGGCTCCTCGCGGAGTGGGACGTGTGCCCGCGGATCGTCGACGACTCGCTGCTGGTGGTGTCGGAGTTGCTCACGAACGCGTTCGTGCACGCCCTGCCGCCGGCGGTGCTTCGGCTGTCGTGGCGTCCCGGTGACGGGGCGGGCACCTTGCGCGTCGAGGTGACGGACGCGGGCTCACTGCGTCCGTCGGGCGCCTCGCCGACGGGGGTGGACCCCGACGAGCACGGCCGGGGCGAGCACATCGTGCGCGCGCTGGCCACGCGCCACGGCATGCGTGTGCACGACGGCGGCGTGACCCGGTGGGCGGACCTCGTCACGGCCTGAGCGTCATGCCGCTGAGCCGGGTGGGCCGGTCAGGTCTGCGGTTCGGGGACGGCAGGTTCCGGGGCGGATTCGCGGGCACCGGATTCGCGTGTGCCGGGTCCCCGGGTGGGGGGTTCGGAGATGGCGGCTTCGTGGACGGTCTGTGCGCGGTCGGCCGTTGAGCCGGGGTCCGAAAGCCCCGGGGCGGTCTCCTCCCCCCTGGTCCGCTGCCGCAGCAGCAGCAGGGCGGCGTCGTCGTGCAGCCGGCCGCCCACGTGCGCGAGCAGCTCGCGGTGGAGCGCGGCGAGGGTGCGGGCCGGCTCGTCGCCGGCGTGACGGGCCACCCCTTCGGCGAGGGGATAGAACTCCCGGGCGTGGTCGCGGGCCTCCGTGACGCCGTCCGTGTAGAGCAGCAGCTGGTCCCCGTCGGCGAAGGGCAGCAGTTCGAGACGCGGGGTCTCGCCGGACAGGGCGCGCAGCCCGAGGGGCGGGGAGGGGTGGGCCGGTTCCACCGCCATGACGCCTCCGTCGGCGGATATCAGCAGCGGCGGCGCGTGTCCGCAGTTGACGACCTCCAGGTGGCCGGGGCCGGGATGGCCGACGACCACGGCGGTGACGAAGTCGTCCGTGCCGAGGTTGCGGGCGAGGCTCCGCTCGATCCGGGCGACGACGGCGAGCAGGTCGGGCTCGTCGTAGGCGGCCTCACGGAAGACACCGAGCACGAGCGCGGCGGTTCCGACGGCCGGCAGCCCCTTGCCGCGGACGTCGCCGACGATCAGCCGGATGCCGTGCGGGGTCGGCACCAGGGCGTAGAGGTCTCCACCGATCCGGGCCTCGGCGGCGGCCGCGCTGTAGTGGACGGCCACCTGGAAGGGGCCGACGGTCTCCGGCACGGGCTTGAGGAGGGCGTGCTGGGCGGCCTCGGCGACGGAGCGGACGGCGGCCAGCACGCGTTCCCGGCGGCTGCGCAGGGCACTGGCCAGTCCGCTCGCCAGCGTCACGGCGACCAGGGCGGACAGCACGGCGGCGAGTTCCCCGCCGGGGATGCCGTCCCGGACGCCCAGTGCCGCCCCGAGCGCCGCGGCGAGGACTCCGACGCACACGACACCGCGCGGCCCGTTGGTGGCGGCCGCCAGCGCGGGCCCGGCCGCCAGCAGCGGCAGCCACATCGTGCCTGCGCCGCCGAGGACGTCGACGAGGACGACGACGCAGACGATGACGACCGGGAGGACGGGGATGCCGGTGGCCAGTTGGGCGGCGCGGTGTCTGTGGGCCGGCGTCCGGTGACCGGCCGCCCCCTCCCCCGCCGTTCGTTGACGGGCCGCGCCCTCGCGGGCATGTCGCGACGGCCCGTGCTGCTGCGCCTGACTCATGTGTACGTCCGCGGTCCTCACGTTGGGGATGCACTCCCGGTATGTCCGTTTCATCCAGGAAACGGGCTGGGCCGGGCCGGTCACAAGGTGAGGGATTTCAGATAGTGAGCGACAGGCTCCTGGTCACACGGCTCGCGGCCGGCAGCAGTCGCCCCCGCACCTCGCCGAGCCGTGAGACGCGTTCCGCGGGCAGGGAGACGCCCAGCGAGCCGAGGGTGTCACCGCTGTAGACGGGCACGGCGACGCACACCGTGCCGAGGGCGTACTCCTCCAGGTCCGTGACGGCCGGGGCCAGCGGGGCCGAGTCGAGCCGGCGCAGCAGTTCGGGCGGGCTGGTGACGGTGCGCGGGGTGAGGTCGGCGAGGTGGTGGCGGGAGAGGTAGTCCCGGCGGGCGTCGTCGTCCAGTTCCCGCAGGACGGACTTGCCGAGAGCGGTGGCGTGTCCGGCGTCCGCGAAGCCGACCCACAGGTCCACGCGGGGCGCCCGGGGGCCGTCCACGATCTCGGCGACCCGGATCTCGCCGTCTTCGTAGAACGTGAGGTAGGCGGCGCCGGCGAGTTCGTCGCGCAGGGCGGCGAGGGCCGGCCGGACGCGGCTGAGGAGCCGCTGGGCGCGGCCGTCGGTGTGCAGGGACTGCAGTTTGTCGCCGAGGACGTAGCCGCCGTCGTCCAGTTTGCGCACGTAGCCGTCGTGGACCAGCGTCCGCAGCAGGTGGTAGGCGGTGGCGAGGGGCAGGCCCGTGTCGCGCGCCAGCTGTTTCGCCGGCGCGCCGTTCTCGTGTGCGCTGACCTCCTCCAGCAGGCGGAGGGCGCGCTGCACGGACGTGATGAGCGTGGGGCTGTCGCGAGCAGCCATGGGACCAGGGTGCGCCGGGCACCGGGCGCGGGCAAGACGGGTCCGCGGCCCGGCGCACGAGCCGGGCCGGTCCGCCGACGCCGCGCGGGCTCAGCCGGCCGCGCGTACCTGGAAGGAGAGGTCGTTGTCGACCGTGTAGTAGGCCCGCACCTCGGTGCCGTCGGTGCGGGCGGACGGGTAGACGAACGATCCCTTGCGTTGCTCGACGTCGTCCAGGAGCCGGGCGACCCGGACGGGGGGTGCGTCGGCGGCAGGGTGGACGAAGACGTCCCAGAAGCCGCCGCCGGCCGACGTGCCGGTGGCCAGCGCCCGGTGGTCGACGGTGAGGCGGAAGTCCCTGCCGTCGGCGCCCGCGTCGACCGGCGCGCTCTGCTCCCCGTCGCCACCGCTGCCCCGCGGGCGCAGCCGTACGACCGCTCCGTCGGCGAGGCGGGTGCCGTGCAGCCGGGCGTGGACGGTCGTGGACCGGTCACCGACCTCGATGCGGCCGGCTTCCGCGTGGGCCGTGCGCAGCCAGGTCCGCAGCGCGAGGTAGCCGTCCTTCGTCGGGTAGGGGATCCGCGCGGCCACGGGTGATGTGCGGTCCCTGAGGTGTCCGTCGACGAGGGCCCGCAGATCGCGCAGACCTGTGCGCAGGCGTTCTGGCTCGGCGTCCGGTGCGCGCAGCAGGTAGAGGTCCCAGCGGCCCTCGGCCAGCGGCGGGAGCCGGTCCAGGACGGCTTGTGTCTCGCCCTCCGTACCGGTTTCCAGGGCGAGGAGGCGCCGCTCCGTGTCGGGGCTGCCGGTGCCCGTTCGCCGTCGCAGCAGGAGCTGGGCGCGGGGGTCCGGCAGGGGTGCGGCGAGGGTGAAGGCGAGGTGGCCGTCGGGGCCGGCCAGGCAGTGTGCGCGCGGTTCCGTTCTGTCGTCCCCGGTCATCGGTGGTCCTTCCGCAGGGTGCGTCGGGCGCGGGCGGCGGCCGTCAGGGCGAGGTCGCGGGCGGCGAAGCCGTGGCCGAGCAGCGCGCGGGTCCGGCCGCGCGGCGGCCGCGGCCTGCGCCGGCCCGCCGCGCGGGCGGCGACCGCCTCGGTCAGCAGGTGTTCCGCCTGCTCCACCACGGTGTCCAGGGCGAAGCGGCCGGCGTTCTCGAGGGCCGCCCGTCCCATGGTCCGGCGCCGTTCGTCGTCGCGGACGAGGTCCAGGAGGGCCGCGGCGAACGCGTCCCGGTCCCCGGTCGGGACCAGCCGGCCGTCGGTGCCGTCGGCGATGATCTCCGCGGGTCCGTGGGGGCAGTCGGTGCTCACGACGGGCAGGCCGCAGCGCATCGCCTCGACGAGCGTCATCCCGAACGGCTCGAAGGAGGCGGCGGACGCGGCGATGGACGCCTTCACCCACTCCGCCTCCATGGGGGTGACGGCGCCCATGAGGAAGGCGTTGTTGCTCAGGCCGAGCCGCTCGATGAGGGCCCGCAGCGCGTCCCGCTGCGGGCCGGTGCCGTAGATGCGCAGGCTCCAGTCGGGGTGGGCGGCGGCCACGGGGGCGAACGCGTGGATGAGCAGGTCGTAGCGCTTGACCGGGACGAGCCGGCCGGCCGCGACGATGAATTTCGCGCGGCCGTCCGCGGGCGGCAGTACGGGGTCGGGGACGCTGTTCGGCAGTGCTTCGACGCGGACGCGCGGCAGGCTCATCATGCGCCGGTAGGCGCGGGCGTCCGCCTCCGTGACGGTGGTGAGGACGTCCAGTCGGCGGTAGGCCGGGCGCAGGGCGGTACGCAGACGCGGTGAATGGCGCTCCAGCGTGAGGTGTTCCTGTCCGATGCGGGCCACCCGGTCCGGTGCCTGGAGGGCGAGGTGCACGTTGAGGCCGGGGCGGGTGCCGACGACGGCGTCGGCGTCGGTCGTCTCCAGGTACGCGGCGATCCGCTGGTCGGTGAGCCGGCTGTACTCCCGGTAGCGGTATTCCGCGGCGGGGAACACCCTGGCCGGTTCCCGGTACAGGGCGTCGTCCTTCTCGTGGCGCTGGTCGACGAGGAAGCGCAGCGCGATCCGCGGGTCGGGGGTGAGTGCCGGCTGGTCCCGGCTGCGCAGCACGGAGACGATCTCCACGTCGTGCCGGTCGGCCAGGGCCCGGGCCAGGTTGAAGGTGGTGGTGATCGTTCCTCCGATTCCGCACACGTTGTGGATCAGGAATGAGATCTTCATGCCGGTCCAGACCCCGTCAACCCGCCCGTGGTTGCGTGCCGTTACCACTTCGTGGCCCGTTCGGCCGTCCGGCGCCTCGATCGGCGGGTTACGCTCCCCCGGCATATGCCGGGGGAGAACAGCGAGGTGGGGGGCATGGTCGAGGGCGTGACGCCCGCGGCGGAGAAGCAGCCGCGTCCGGGGGTTCAGGCCGTCGTGGCGGTGGTGGCCATGGCGGGGCTCGTGGGCGGGCTGTGGGGGCTCGCGAAGGTTCTGCCCGGCCAGTCCGAGCAGGGGCCGGCCGCGTGCTCGCACTCGGACGAGCATCTGCCGGCGCGGTACGTTTCCGGGGCGAAGCTGTGCGCGGCGCTGAACCGGCCGGACCTGCCGACGCTGCTGGGCACGCCCGCGGAGCAGGCGGAGACGGCGCAGGGCACCGGGAACTGGATCACCATGGCCGACGGGGAGAAGATCCCCGACCCGGAGGCGGAGGTCAGGCTGACGACGTACGCCGTGCAGCTGTCGGCGTCGTACGACGGCCTGCCGGTCGGGCGGACGGCGCGGCTGCTGAGCGCGGACGCACGGTCCACCACGGTGCTGGGGCATCCGGCGGCGCTCTATTCGAGCCGCACCGTGCAGTTCACCTTCCGCTTCGACGGCGGGAAGTCCCGTGCCGATCCCGGCGGCGTCGCCCGCTGCCTGCTGGTGGCCAGGGACGTCAAGGACGGCGGCGGGTCCTTCGAGATCGTCGTCTGGCGGCAGGACGACGTGGTGCCCGACGACGCGGCGCTGCTGCGGGTGGCGCGGAAGGTCCTGCCGACGGTTCCGGGCTGGTCCGGCGGCTGACAGGGCGCCGTCCGGGACGCCGCCGTCACCAGGCCAGTTCGTCGAACAGTGCCGTCGGGTCGGGTTCGGGGGCCTCGCCCAAGTCCTGTTCGGCCCAGATCACCTTGCCGCGGGCCGCGTAGCGGGTGCCCCAGCGGGCGGCGAACTGGGAGACCAGGAACAGGCCGCGGCCGCCCTCGTCGGTGGTGGCGGCGCGCCGCAGCCGGGGCGAGGTGTTGCTGCCGTCGGAGACCTCGCAGATCAGGGTGCGGCCCAGGAGCAGCCGGACGCGGACGGGCGGGGCGCCGTAGCGGATCGCGTTGGTGAGCAGTTCGCTCAGGATGAGTTCGGTGGTGAACGCCGGCTCCTCCAGTCCCCATTCCGCGAGCCGGCGGCTGACGTCGGTGCGGACCCGGGAGACGGCGGTGACGTCGGACGGCACCTCCCAGGTGGCGACCTTGGCCGGGTCGAGCAGCCGGGTCCGGGCCACCAGCAGGGCCACGTCGTCGCTGGGGCGCCCGGGGAGCATGCGCTCCACCAGGACGCGGCACGTCTCCTCCGGGCTGGGGTCCGCGTCGGCGGCGGCCCGGCGGAGCATCCTGAGCCCCTCGTCGATGTCCCGGCTGCGGTCCTCGACCAGCCCGTCGGTGAACAGGATGAGCCGGCTGCCCTCGGGCAGGGTCAGCTCCCCCGTCTCGAAGGGGTGGCCGCCCACGCCGAGCGGCGGTGACAGGGGCAGGTCGGGGAAGGTGACCCGGCCCTCGGGGCCGACCACGGCGGGGGCGATGTGTCCGGCGCGGGACAGGGTGCACAGGCCGCCGACCGGGTCGTAGATGGCGTACAGGCAGGTCGCCCCGGTGAGGGGCGCGCGATCGTCGGCGGTGTCGGCGGTGTGGGTGTCCAGACGGGCCACCATCTCGTCGAGGTGGCCGAGCAGTTCGTCCGGGGGCAGGTCGAGGGAGGAGAAGTTGAGAACGGCGGTGCGCAGCCGGCCCATGGTGACGGCGGCGTGCATGCCGTGTCCGACGATGTCGCCGACGACCAGGGCCACCCGGAAGCCGGGCAGCGGGATGACGTCGAACCAGTCGCCGCCCACACCGGACTGGGCGGGCAGATAGCGGGAGGCTATCTCCAGGGCGTCCTGGTCGGGCAGGTCGCGGGGCAGCAGACTGCGCTGCAGGGTGACGGCCATGGCGTGTTCGCGGGAGTAGCGGCGGGCGTTGTCGATGGCCACGGCCGCCCGGGCGACCAGCTCTTCGGCGACCGCGATGTCCTCCTCCTCGAACCGGGGGGTTCCGGCGCCGCGCCAGAAGTTGACCATGCCGAGGACCACGCCGCGCGCCCGCAGCGGCACCGTGATCAGCGAGTGGATGCCGTAGTCCAGCGCCTGCCGGGCGCCCTCGGGGTCCTGGGCGCGCCAGTCCTGCGCGGTGTGCAGGTCGGGCACCAGGACGGCCTTGCCGCGGTGCAGGGCGGCGACCATGGGGGTGTCGGCCACGACGAACTGGATCAGGTCGCCGACCGGCTGGAGCGGATGGCCGGCCTGTGACTCGCTCAGCGCGGTGCGCCGCATCAGATTGACGGCGCCGGTGGGTTCCTCGCCGCGCAGCACGGAGTCGAGGACTTCGACGGTGACGAAGTCCGCCATGCGCGGGACGGCGACCTCGGCGAGTTCCTCGGCGGTGCGCCGCACGTCGAGGGTGGTGCCGATGCGGACCCCGGCCTCGTACAGCAGGGTGAGGCGTCCCTGGGCGAGTTCGGCCTGGCCGGTGAGGGCGCGCAGTTCGGTGGTGTCGCGGAAGGTCGCGACGAGGCCCTGGGCGCCGCCGTAGGGAGCGGTGAGCCGGGTGTTGACGGCCAGCAGCCGGTCGCCGGCCGGGAGGACCTCGTCGGTTGCGGCCACGCCCGAGACCAGGAGCCGGGTCAGGGCGGGCCCGAGCCCGAGGTCGGTGACCTGCCGCTGATCGGCGTCCGCGGGCAGGTCGAGGAGGCGGCGGGCCTCGTCGTTGGCGAGGAGCAGGCGGCCGTCGCCGCCGAGGATCAGCACGCCCTCGCGGACGGCGTGCAGGACGGCGTCGTGGTGTTCGTACATCCGGGTCATCTCGGCCGGGCCGAGGCCGCGGGTCTGGCGCAGCAGGCGCCGGCTGACCAGGGCGGCGCCTCCGGTGGCGAGGACGAGCACGCCGGCCGCGGAGCCGAGCAGCACGGGCATCTGCTGGTTGAGCACGTGCCCGAGGGTGTCGAACTCGATGCCGGCGGTGACGATGCCGATGACGTTGCCGTGGGCGTCCATGACGGGCACCGCGGCGCGCACGGCGTCGGTGGGGGCGCCGTGGAAGGTTTCGGTATAGGTGTTCCCCTGCTCGGCGGGGCCGACGTCCTGGGCCTTGGTGCCGATCAGTTCGGGGCGGGGGTCGGTGAGCCGGACGCCGTCCTTGTCCAGCACGGTGATGAAGTCGACGCCGGAGCCCTTCCTGGCCGCCTCCGCGTCCGCCTGCAGCCGGGCGGTCGGGTCCGGCGAGCGCAGGGCGACGGCGGTGCCGGGCGCGTGGGCGAAGGCCTCGGCGGCGGCCAGCGAGCGGTTCCTGGCGTTGCGCTCACCGTCGTGGCGGCCCTGCACGACCAGCGCGGCGGCGGCCCCCGCGACGAGCAGCAGCATGAGCAGCGCCTGGAGCAGGAAGACCTGCGCGGCGAGCGTGCGCACGCTCAGGGAGGGCAGCAAGCGGTGTCCGGGGACGCGCCACGACCTCGGACGACGGGACGGACGGGGCGGGTGCCGTGCGGTGGGCGGCGGCTCCACCCTCGCCCGGAACCCACGGGAACGTCCGCTCATGTCTACTTTCTAGCATCGGGGCTCCCGGGTGGGCGACCGGTGGGGCGGGGCGACACAGTGCGTGAGGAGGGGGGACCCATGCGAACGGCGCGGTGGTGATCGACGGTAGGTTGACCGTCATGAGCGAGAACGTCTACTTCGACATCACCATCAACGACCAGCCGGCCGGCCGGATCGTCTTCAGCCTGTTCGACGACGTGGTCCCGAAGACCGCCCGCAACTTCCGTGAGCTGGCCACCGGCCAGAACGGCTTCGGCTACGCCGGTTCCTCCTTCCACCGCATCATCCCCCAGTTCATGCTGCAGGGCGGCGACTTCACCGCGGGCAACGGCACCGGCGGCAAGAGCATCTACGGCGAGAAGTTCGAGGACGAGAACTTCACCCTCAAGCACGACCGGCCCTACCTGCTGAGCATGGCGAACGCCGGCCCGGGCACCAACGGCTCGCAGTTCTTCGTCACCACGGTCGTCACCGGCTGGCTCGACGGCAAGCACGTCGTCTTCGGCGAGGTCGTCGAGGGCAAGGAGCTCGTCGACCAGATCGAGGCGCTCGGCAGCGGCAGCGGCTCACCCAAGGGCAAGGTCACGATCTCCGCGAGCGGCACGGTCTGAGCCGTCTCGCACCGGTGAACCGGACGGAGGGCGGCCCGCGCCGGGCCGCCCTCCGGGTCGCCTTCCGGGGGCCTTGCGGGTGGCCTGATCACCACGCATGATCGAGTCGAGCGGACGGCCGCCCTCCGTACGGGTGTGCGGCGGCGGGTACGGTTCGGCCATGGCAGTTTCTGAAACGGGTGCCGCCCAGGAGGACTTCGGGTCCCCGGCGGCCGTCAAGGCGGTCGCGCGGCGGCTGCTGACCGAGGCCGGCGCGGGCGGGTTGTCGCCGGAAGCCGTCGCCCGGGAGGGCTCCCTCCCCGCCGACGACGTGCGGGCCGTCTTCCCGCACCGCGACGACCTGCTGACCGCCCTCGTCATCGACGCCTACGACGCGTCGGGCGCCGCGATGGAGAAGGCCGACGAGACCGCCCGGGAGGCGGGTGCGTCGGCTGGTGCGCGGCTGCTCGCGGTGGCACGGGCCCTGCGGGCGTGGTCGTTCGCCAACCCCGGCGAGTTCACGTTGATCTACGGCTCCCCCGTCCCCGGCTACCACGCGCCCCCGGACACGGTGCCGCCCGCGTCACGCACCCCCGCGGTGCTGGCCGGCATCGTGCGCGCGGCGCTGGAGGGCGGCGAGCTCACCCCGCCCCGGCGTGCGGTCCCGGGTCCGCCGCTGCTGCTGCCGGAGGCGGTGCAGCTGTTCGGCGGGGTTCCCGAGGCTCCGTTCTCGGACATCATCGAGCGCGGCATCGTGCTGTGGAGCGGTCTGATCGGGCTCCTGGTGTTCCAGGTCTTCAGCCGTACGCACGACAGTGTCCGCGACGAGTCCGCGTTCTTCGACTACGCCATCGCCGTGGCGGCCGAGAGCATCGGGCTCGAGGTCCCGGGCGACTCCTCCCACTGATCCGTTCGCCGCGTGCGCGGCGCCTGCAGGGAATCGGGCCGTGAACACCACTAGAACCCTCTGCTTCGTCATAGCGGCGCTGTCGTCGTACGCCGCGCTGGTCTACCGGCTGGGCCAGGCGCGGCGCAGCCGGCGGGACAGCGCCTACCGCACGCTGGTCGTCACGCTGGTGCTGCAGTGCCTCACCTTCACGATGGGCGCCGTCGCCATGGGCGACGGGAGTTTCCTGGGCGTCGGGAACCTCGCCATCCTGGTGATGCACCTGTCGGCGGTGGCGTTCTGCGTCAGCGCGCAGATCATCCTGCTGCGCTGGGCGAGCGCCGGCGAGGAGGCCGCCCGCCGGACCCGTCACTGGCTGGTCACGGGGGTCGCGCTCACGGTCCTGCTGACCGTGCTGTTCTTCGTGGCGGACGGACCCGGCCGGCCGGCGTCGGACTTCGACACCGGCAGCGGCCGACCGCTGGTCCTCACCTACCTCCTGGTCTTCATCGTGTCCCAGGCGGTGCCGTGCGTGACCATCTTCCGGCAGTGCGGCCCCTATGCGCGGATGACCGACAAGGCGCAGCTGCGCCAGGCCCTGCGGCTGTTGTCGGTCGCCGCGGTGATCCTGTTCCTGTACTGCGCGGCGCGGACGGTCAACATCCTGACCGCGGCCGCGGGGCTGGACATCGGGGCGTGGACGGTGGCTCCGTCGGTGTTCAGCGCGGCGGGCATCGTCGCCCTGTCGCTGAGCCTGACCCGGCCGTCCTGGGGTGCTCCGGCGGTCAAGGTGCTGGACTGGGCGGACAGTTACCGCTCGTACCGGGTGCTGTATCCGCTGTGGCGGGATCTGTACGAGTCGTCGCCGGACATCGTCCTGGAGCCGCCGGCCGGGGCCGCGGTCTCCGATCTGAACTACCGGCTGCACCGGCGGGTCGTGGAGATCCGGGACGGCTGGCGGGATCTGCGCCCCTACATCGACCGCGCGGTGGCGGCCGCGGAGGAGCGGCCGGGGCCGGGTGCGAGCGCGGAGTCCCGGCAGGCGTTCGCCGAGGCGGCCCGGATCCGGCAGGCGCTGCACGCCAAACGCACCGGCACGATGCCGGACGACAACATGGACGCCGGTGACTTCGACGACCGGGATACGGACAACTTCACGGCGGAAGTGGCCTGGCTGACCCAAGTCGCGTCCGCCTACAGTAAACTCGGCAGCGCGGGTTGAGAGCTCCCGCCCGGTCTGCATCCCCCGTCAGACCGGGCGGGTTTCCCCCATTTCCACCCCCGGGTTCCCCCGTACTCCCCCGTGGGTACTCCCCCGTGGTTTCCCCGTTCGGTCGCTCCGGACGAGTGGCTCCCGTCCGGACTGGCTCGACCCATCCCCCGAGGGTCGGGCCAGTCCGCCGTCACCGGCATCCAACTCGGCCACCCCCGTGAGCCAAGTTAGCTGTCAGCTATCGGCGAGCACCAACGTTGGCTCAGTCCAGGCCGATTGTCAACTGACCGCTAATCTGGAAAGCTGACGGATAGCCGAGGGCTATGCCGAGGAGGTGACGGGAGGGAGAAACGCGATGTCCGAGACCGAGGACCGGCCTTTGCTGGCGGTGCGGCTGGACGACCTGTTCAGGACGGTGCGCCCCAAGGGCAGGCACTGGACCAACGCCGAGGTGGCGGAGGAGCTGAAGCGGGCCGACCCGGAACTCAAGGTCGGGGGTGTGTATCTCTCCCAGTTGCGGACGGGCAAGCGCTCCAATCCCTCGCCGGACCTGCTGGCCGCCCTGGCCCGCTTCTTCGGCGTGTCGGTCGCCTACTTCTTCGACGACCAGGTGGCCGAGTCGGTGCTCGGCGAACTAGCCGCCCTGGAGGCGCTGCGGCAGTCGGGGGTCCGGGCCGTGGCGATGCGGGCGGCCGGGATGAAGAAGGAGAACCTGCAGGCCATTACCGCCATCATGGACCAGTACCGGCAGATGCAGGGACTGCCGCCGGTCACCGACGCCTCGGAGGCCGAGTGAGGCGCGGCAGGAGGCAGCAGCCGGCCGACCAGGAACGGCACAGCCGGCTCAAGCGTCTGCGGAAGGCGGGCGCGCGCAAGCTCGCCGAGCTGGACCTGCCCAAGGTGACCGACGTGGCCGAGCTGTGCCGCTACCTCGGTGAGGTCCGCGGCCGCCCGATCACGCTGGTGCCCATGCAGATGCCCGCCTCGCACCCGTGCGGCATGTGGGTCGCCGCCCGCGACGAGGACCTGATCTTCTACGACGCCAACACCACCGGCGCGCATCAGGAGCACATCATCTTGCACGAGCTGGGTCACATCATCTGCTGCCATCGCGGGGCGGGCTGGCTGGACGAGGCGACCGCCCGTCTGCTGTTCCCCAACCTCGACCCCGACCTCGTGCGGGACATGCTCCTGCGCGCGACCTACGACGACGTCCAGGAGCAGGAGGCCGAGATCATCGCGTACCTGCTCTCCCAGCGGGTCGGCGGCGCCGAGCCGGGGCACACGGCGCCGTCCGCCGGGGAGCAGGGGGAGGGCGGGACGGGCAGGACCGGCGGGGACCCCGGCCAGGACGCCCTGCTCAGCCGGATAGAACGCACCCTGATCTGAGGTGCGCGGCTCACCCGCCGGCGGACCTCACCTCCTCGGCCACGACCGACACGGCGCGCCGGATGTCGTCCTCGCGGTGCTCGCCGGTGATGAAGAACCGCAGCCGGGCGAGGCCCTCCTCGACCGCCGGATGGAAGATCGGGTCGGCGACGACACCGCGGGCGAAAAGTCGGTCGGCGAGGTGCAGGGTGCGCGCAGAGTCACCGAGGAGGACCGGCACGATCGGTGTGTGGGCGCTGGTGCCCGTCGCCAGTCCGGCCTTCCGCGCGAGGTCCAGGAACAGCGCCGCGTTGCGGGCGAGTGCGCGGACCCGGTGGGGTTCGGCGACGATCAGCTCGGTGGCGGCGAGCGCCGCGGCCGCGTTGGGCGGGGTCAGACCCACGCTGTAGACGAAGCCGGGCAGGGTGTGACGCAGCCAGCGCACCATGCGGGCCGAGCCGCCGAGGTAGCCGCCGCAACTGGCGAACGCCTTGGACAGGGTGCCCATCCACACGTCCACGTCGGTGCGGTCGACGCCGAAGAACTCGCCGACGCCGCGGCCCTGTTCGCCCACCGTGCCGATGCTGTGCGCCTCGTCCACCATCAGCAGGGCGCCGTGGCGCTTCTTCAGCTCGATCACCGCGGGCAGGTCGACGAGGTCGCCGTCCATGCTGTACGCGCCCTCGACGACGATCAGGACGCGGCGGAAGCGGGACCGGTTGAGCCGCAGCAACTGCTCCAGCCGGTCCAGGTCGTTGTGGGCGAAGGGCCGCCGTGCCGCCCCGGACAGGGTGCAGCCCTGGAGGATGCTGTCGTGGGCGAGCGCGTCGTGGAGGACGAGGTCGCCCTTGCCGACGAGGTGCCCGATGGCGGTGACGTTGGTGGCGTGGCCGCTGACCAGGGCCAGGCAGTCGTCGACGCCGAGGAAGTCGGCGAGCGCCCGCTCCAGCCGTACGGTCAGCTCCCGTTCGCCGGACAGGACGCGGCTCGCGGAGACCGAGGTGCCGTAGCGGTCCACGGCCCGGTGGACGGCCTCGTTCACCGCCGGATGGCCGGACAGGCCGAGGTAGTTGTAGCTGCCGAACGACAGGAACGAGCGGCCGTCGATCACGGTCGTGTCGCGGATGTTGCCCTGGTGCACCCGGAAGTACGGGGTGCCGGCACCGCTGGCGGCGACGGCTGCCAGGCGTTCCTCGAACTGGCGGACCTCGGGGAAGTCGTCGATGCGCGCCGTCCCGGTGTCCGGTCTCTGCGGGGGCGTCGGGCCGGGCAGGGCGTCGAGAGGGGCGGTCGGGCCGGTGAGGTGGGGGGCGACGAGTGCGATCAGCCGTTCGAGGGTGAGGGCGGGCGTGAACAGCTCGTCGGTGCGGAACCCCGGTGCCCGCTTGGCGATGTTCACCTCCAGCTCTTGCAGCATCAGCGAGTCGAATCCGAGATCGTGCACCAGTGTCATCCGCTCGTTCAGGTCGGAGACGGGGAAGACACCGGCGCGGGACACCTCTTCCAGGACGACGGCCGCGGACGCCGTGGCCGTGCGAACGGGCGGGGCGGCCGGCGTGGTGCGGGCGCTCTCCGGGGACGCGGCCATGCCGGCGGCCACCGGGGTCGACCGGGAGTACGCGGGTTCCGGACGCGCGGACGCGACGGCGGCCACGGTGGTGGAGTCGTCCAACGGCACGCGTTGTGCGGGCACGTGCACCGGTTCCCGTTCCGCGGGGGTCTCGACCGTGTCGCGGGCCGAGGCGTCGACCACCCAGTGGTGGCGCGGGGAGAGCGGGCTGGGCGGCAGGGTGCACGGGGGTATTCGCTCGGTCCCGGGTCGGACGTCCAGGCCGGTGACCGCCTGTTCGGCGAGCCGGGTGAGAGCGGCCGCGCGGTCTCCTGCGGACAGCGCCCCCGGCGCCGGAACGGCCGATTCGCCGCCCGCCGCACCGGCCGGCACGGTGCCGGCCCACTGTCCCGGCCCGAGCGCTCCGGTACGACCCGCCGCCAGCGCCTCGGCCGCCTCGGTCAGCCGGGTGACCGCCTCCGCGGTGTCCCGCGCCACGACCGCGAGACGTTCGTTGAACGGGGTACGGCGGGCAAGGGTGTCCGCCACCCAGTCGGCCGGCAGCCGGTCCTCGGCAACGGTCCGGGCGATCTCCCGTGCGTACCGCACGAGCCCGTCCCGGTCACGCGCACTGAGGACGAGCAGGTGCGACACGCCGTCCGGGGCGGAGGGGACGGCACCCGGGCCGTCCAGCGCGGGGCGCTCGGAGCCGACGCGGTCCTGCACGTGTTGATCCGGGGCCGGGCGTTCCGGCGCATGGCGGTCCGGCGCATGGCGGTCCGGATTCAGGCCTTCCGACCCGTCGCCGTCCGGGGCTGCGCACGACCGTGCGAGGCCGTTCGATGCCGGGCCGGCCGGTGCCGGACGGACCAGGGGCGGGCGGTCCCGGGTACAGCCGTCCGAGGTGGGGTCGGTGGGCGCTGTGGGTTCCTCCACGACGACGTGGACGCCGGTGCCGCCGAAGCCGAAGGCGCTCACGCCGGCGCGGCGTGGCCGGGCGGGGCCGGGCCAGGTGACCGGGGTGACCGGGACGGTGAGGCGGGCGGCGTCGAGTCCGGTGCGGTCGGCGAGGTCGAAGGCGGGCTGGGGCGGGATGACGCCCCGGTGCACGGCCAGCACGGTCTTGACGAGTCCGGCGATACCGGAGGCGTTCAGCGAGTGTCCGACGACCGCCTTGACCGCGCCGAGGTAGGCGGACTCGGCCCGCTCGCCGCGCAGTTCGCGCAGGACGTCGACCTCCACGGGGTCGCCGACGGTGGTCCCGGTACCGTGCGCCTCCAGGTAGCCGACGGCGCCCGGGGGCAGGCCCGCGTCGCGGTAGGCGCGGCGCAGGGCCCGCAGCTGTCCGGAGGGCTGCGGGTGCAGGCCGCCCTGGACGGTCCCGTCGTTGGCGGTGCCCACCCCGCGGATCACGGCGTAGACCCGGTCCCCGGCGGCCAGCGCGTCGCTCAGGGGCCGCAGGACGAGGACTCCGCCGCCCTCCCCGAGGACGAAGCCGTCGGCCCCGGCACCGAAGGGCAGGCAGCGGCCGCTGCGCGAGATCGCGCCGATCCGGCACAGCCCCACCAGCAGGTCGGGGGTGAGGACGAGTTGGGCGCCGCCCGCGAGGGCGATACGGCAGCGGCCGGCGCGCAGCGCGAACACGGCGTTGGCGACGGCCATGAGGCCGCCCGAGCACGCGGAGTCCAGGGCGTAGCTCTCGCCGTGCAGGTCGAAGACCGAACTGATCGTGTTCGGACCCATGTTGAGCAGGAGTCCGGCCACGGAGCTGCCGTGCAGGGGATCGACCCCGCGGACCGTCTCCTGCAGACCGGGCCCGGCCGGACGGGCGCCGAACTCACCGCCGGCCAGCTGCCGCATTCGGACCCGCAGGGTGCTGATCTCGCGGTAGCCGCTCTCGGTGAGCGAGGTGATGACGGAGGTCTCCTCGCGGTCGAAGCCGTCGGCCTCCCACCCGGCGTCCTGGATCGCCTCGCGGGCGAGGTCGATCAGCAGCCGGTGCTGGGGGTCCATCGCCCGGGCCCGGCGCGGCGGGATGCCGTAGTGCGCGGCGTCGAAGTGCCCCACGTCCGGCAGGAGCGCCATGGTGTCCGTGTAGGCGGCGGACGCATCGCGGAAGTCGTCGCTGCGGAAGGCGGCGCCGCGCCACCGGGTGTCGGGCACGGTGGAGAACTGCGGTCGCGGGTCCGTCAGGAGCCGCCAGTACTGGTTGACGTTCGGGGCCCCCGGGAACCGGCAGGCCATGCCGACGATGGCGACGTCGTCGCGCCGCCGCTCAGTTGAACCCACTGTGGAATCTTTCGCTCTCTCAACTGTCAGGTCAGGTAGGTCACCCGGTGGCGCCGGACCGTTCGCGCCACCAGTCGACGGTCGCCTTGACCTGTTCGTCGAGGGGGGTGGCGCGGACGGTGAACTCGGCCTCGTACGCACATGAGTCGACCACGAACGGGCGGTCGAACTGGTAGCGGATCTCCTTGAGTTCGCGGATCAGCGGGGAGACGAGGGAGAGGGCGCCCAGCACGGCCGGGGGCAATGCGCGGACGGTGACCGGGGCGGTCCCGGCCTCGGTGGCCAGGCGGCCGGTCATCTCCCGGGTGGACAGGGCGGGTCCGGTCGGGACGTGCCAGGCGCGTCCCCAGGCCCGTTCCTCGCCGGCGATCTCGGTCAGGACCCGGGCGACGTCGGGGAGGTAGGTCCAGCTGTGCGGGGCGTCCGGGTCTCCGAGGACGGAGACCGGCTTGCCGCGCAGCAGCCGGGGCATGACGCGGGCGGCCAGGTGGCCGCCGTCGGTCACGCCGGGCCCGAAGAAGTCGGAGGCCCGCACCTCGACGGCCTTGATCCGGCCCTGCCGGTGCAGGTCCCGTGCCTGCTCCCAACCGGCGGCCCGCACCCGTCCCTTGGGGCCGGTCGCGGCGAGCGGCAGGTCCTCGGTGAGGGGGCCGTCGACCGGGCCGTAGCCGTAGAGGTTGCCCAGGAGGACCAGGACGGCACCGGTCTCCTCGGCGGCCGCGCAGACGGAGGAGACGAGGGGCGGCCACTGGGCCGCCCAGCGGTGGTAGGGAGGTGCCGCGCAGTGGTAGAGCGCGTCGGCGCCCCGCACGGCGTCGGTCAGGCGCCGGGGGTCGGCGGCGTCCAGGGCGATGTGCTCGATGCCCGGTTCGGGGCTCCGGCCCGTTCTGGTGATGACCCGTACCGTATGCCCCTGTTGGGTCAGCAGCCGCGCTGTGGCCGCTCCGGCGGGACCGTTTCCGATGACGACTTGAAGGCTCACGGGCGCACACTAGCGCGCGTGTGTGTCAGTCCTGTGTCAGCTCTGTCCTGGGCCGGAACGGGTGACCACGCGGCTGGTCAGCGGGCTGGTCACGGGGCGGGCCGGTACAGGACGGGCAGGTCGGCGGGGCGTACCCGGACCGTCACGGGCAAGGTGGCCTCGACCTCGCCGTCGGCGCCGTAGGGGACGGGCCGGGCGGCCTCGATGCGGATCTCGCGGCCGCGCAGGACCTGCACCTGGGGGCGGTGCACGTGGGCGCCGGTCTTCAGGTCGTTCATGAGGGCGAAGAACAGCAGGCGCGGGGCGTGCCGGATCAGCACCAGGTCGAGCAGTCCGTCGTCGACGCGGGCGTCGGGGGCGATGAGCCGGTCGAAGCCGTAGTAGGGGGAGTTGGCGGCCACGACGGTGTAGCCGCGGTGGGTGTGTTCCTCGCCGTCGACGGTGATGCGGTAGTCGGCGGGCCGCCAGGTGGTGACGGCGCGCAGGCCGCCCGCGTAGTAGGAGGCGGCGCCGCGCAGCAGCCTGCTGTGGTTGGCGTGCCGGTTGGCGAGCGCGTCGACGCCGGCGTAGACGCTGCCGAGGACGACGGTGCGCGGGTGGACGGCCGACTCGACCTCGATGGTGTCGACGGGCCGCGGTTCGGCGTGCAGCAGGACGTCGGCGAGGGCGGCGGGGTCGCGGGGCAGGCCCAGGGCGCGGGCGAAGTCGTTGCCGCGTCCGGCGGGGACGAGGCCGAGGACGGCGCCGGTGCCGCTGAGTGCACCGCCGATGCCGCCGGCCATGCCGTCGCCGCCGACCGCGAGGACCACCCGGCCGCGTTCCCCGGCCCGCCGGGCGAGGTCCCGGGCGTGGTCGAGGCTGTGGCTGTACTCCGTGTCCAGGCCGGCGCCCGCCTCCCGGAGCAGGCGGGCCACGTGGAGCAGCGTCGCCGCGCCGGTGGAGCCGCCGGCGGTGGGGTTGACGACGGCGGTGAACTGTCGCATGGATGTGCCTCCGGGCGGTCACGGTAGGGACAGGCTACGGCTGCGGGGCCGAGGGCCGGCGGTCGGCGGGACGGTGGAGCGGCGGGGCGGGGTGACGCGGGTCGTTCGGCCGGGACCGGTCGCCGGGGTCAGTCGGTGGGGAGCAGGACGCCGGGGTTGAGGAGTCCCTCGGGGTCGAGGCGGCGCTTGACGGCGCGCAGGGCCTCGATGCCGAGCGGTCCGGCCTCCTGGACGTACCAGTCGCGGTGGTCGGTACCCACGCCGTGGTGGTGGCTGATGGTGCCGCCGGCGGCCACGATGGCGTCGTTGGCGGCGTGCTTGGCGGGCGTCCAGTGGGCGACGGGGTCCTCGCCCTGGGCGCTGACGACGGTGAAGTACAGGGAGGCGCCGTTCTCGTACACGTGGGAGATGTGGCACATCACCAGCGGCGGGGTACCGGCCTCGGTGAGGGTGTCGGTGAGCGCGGTGCGGACGGCGGCGTAGAGGGCGGGGACGCGGGACCAGAACGCGGCGGTCTCCAGGGTCTCGGCGAAGGCGCCGGCGTCGAGGAGGGCGTCGCGCAGGTAGGGCGCGGAGTAGCGGCCGTGGGCCCAGCGGTCGCCCGGCTCGGTGCCGACGAGGGTGCCGCCGCAGGCGCGCAGGACGGCCGCGGCCTGCTCGCGGCGCTGTGCGGTGTCCTCGGGTGTGCCCTCGTAGCCGGTGACGGCCATGCAGCCGGCTTCGCTCTGCGCGAGGTTGCCGCCGATCGCGTCGGGCTGGGCGAGGCCGATGAGGGTCTCGGTCTCGTCGGACAGACGCAGCACGGTCGGCCGGGGCCCGTCCTGGGCGAGGCGGCGCAGGGCGGCGGCGCCCTCCTCGAAGGAGGCGAACCGCCAGCCCTCGTAGACGCGGACCTCGGGCAGCGGGCGGATCCGTACGGTGACGGAGGTGATGACGCCGAAGGCGCCCTCGGAGCCGAGGACCAGCTGGCGCAGGTCGGGTCCGGCGGCGGAGCGGGGGGCGCGGCCGGTGTCGAGGGTGCCCTCGGGGGTGGCGAGGGTGAGGCCGAGGACCATCTCGTCGAAGCGGCCGTAGCCGGCGGAGGCCTGTCCGCTGGAGCGGGCGGCGGCGAAGCCCCCGATGGTGGCCCATTCGTAGGACTGCGGGAAGTGGCCGAGGGTGAAGCCCTGTTCGGCGAGGAGGGCCTCGGCCTCGGGGGCGCGCAGGCCGGGCTGGAGGACGGCGGTGCGGGAGACCGGGTCCAGGTCGAGGAGGGCGTTCATGCGGCGCAGGTCGAGGGCGACGAAGGCGCTGCGCTCGGGGGCGAGTCCGCCGACGACGGAGGTGCCGCCGCCGAAGGGGACGACGGCGAGGCTGTGCTCCGCGCAGGCCCGCAGGACGGCGAGGACCTCGTCGTGGGAGGCGGGCAGGACGACGGCCTGGGGGACGTCGGCGAGGTCGCCTGTGCGGATGCGGAGCAGGTCGGGCGTGGACTTGCCGCGGGTGTGCCGGATCCGGCTCACCGCGTCCGTGCGGACGTGCTCGTCGCCGCCGGCGGCCCGGGCGAGCGCCGCCAGGGCGGCGGGTTCGGCCGTGGGGGCGGGCAGGCGGATGTCCTCCAGGGCGAGCGTGGGGGTGGTGCGCGGCTTGACGCCGAGCAGGTCGCGCAGCAGTCCGGTCACCGTGTCGGGCAGCGGGGCCGCCTTGGCCGGGTCTCCCCAGCCGTTCCACAGCATGTCCATTGAACGGTCGTCCTCACAAGGTCGGTGTCTCGGTTCGCGGCGGCGTGGTCCGCGCGGCCCCCGGGGCGTTACACTGTGACACATGACGCCTATTCGTCACAACGGCTCGGACAAGGACCACGTGCTCGACGCGGTGCGCGACTGCGTACTCGCCGTCGGGGTGCGCCGCACCACGCTCGCCGACGTGGCCCGCCGCGCGGGCGTCTCCCGGATGACGCTGTACCGGCGCTGGCCGGACCTCAGGACCCTGGTGGGCGACCTGATGACCCGGGAGTGGATCGACGTGGCCACCCGCGCGATCCCCGAGCCGGTCCCCGGCACCGAGACGCGCGGGCGCATCGTGACCGGGCTGGTGGCCGGGGTGGAGGCGTTCCGCGCGCACCCCCTCTTCCGCAAGATCGTCGACGTCGATCCCGAACTGCTGCTCCCCTACGTCCTCGACCGGCGCGGCGCGAGTCAGGAGGCGCTGCTCGCCCTGCTCGCCGACGGGCTCCGCGAGGGCCACGCGGACGGTTCGGTGCGCGTCACCCACCCCGAACGGCAGGCGCGCGCCGTGCTGCTGCTCGTGCAGTCGTTCACGCTGTCGCTGCGCACGATGACGGACGAGGACGACCCCGACCTCGACGCGCCCGCCTTCCTCGGCGAACTGCGCATCCTTCTGGAGAGGACCCTGACGCCATGAGCAACTCCACGGCCCTGCCCGGCTCGTCCCTCGACGCGGGCCGCCGGGTGCGGGAACTCGCCGAGGCGACGGACGGCCGTACGGTCGACGTCCTGGTCGTCGGGCTCGGCGCCACGGGGGCCGGAGCCGCCCTGGACGCGGCGGCCCGCGGCCTCGACGTCGTCGCGGCCGACGCCCACGACCTGGCCTTCGGCACCTCCCGCTGGAGCTCCAAGCTGATCCACGGCGGGCTGCGCTATCTGGCGTCCGCGCAGTTCGACGTGGCGCACGAGAGCGCGGTGGAACGCGGGGTGCTGATGACCCGTACCGCCCCGCACCTGGTGGGCGCCCAGCCGTTCGTACTGCCCCTGACCTCCCTGGTGTCCCGGGCGCAGGCATCCCTGGCCTGGGCCGGGTTCCGGGCCGGCGACATGCTGCGGCTGGCCGCCCGCACCCCGCGGCAGGTCCTGCCGGCGCCGCGCCGGCTGTCGGCGACCGAAGCGCGGCACCTCGCTCCCGCGGTGCGCGCGGACGGGCTGCGCGGCGGACTGCTGTCCTGGGACGGCCGGGTGACCGACGACGCCCGGCTGGTCACGGCACTGGCCCGGACCGCGGCGGCGCGCGGAGCCCGGGTGCTGACCCGGCTCCGGGTGGTCCGGATGACCGGCTCGGGCGCCGTGGTCCGTGACGAACTGACCGGCGAGGAGGGCGAGATCAGGGCCCGCGCGGTGATCAACGCGACCGGGGTATGGGCCGGGGAACTCGTCGAGGGCATCCGCATCCGCCCGTCGCGCGGCACCCACCTGGTGCTGCGCTCGGAGCGGCTCGGCGCCCTGCCGGCCGGTCTGCACGTGCCCGTCCCCGGCGAGACCAACCGGTTCGTGCTGGTCCTGCCGCAGGGCGACGGCCGGGTCTACGTCGGCCTCACCGACGAGCCGGTGGAAGGCCCCGTACCCGACGTGCCCGAGGTCCCGGAGTCCGACATCGGCTTCCTGCTGGACGTCCTCGGCTCCGTCCTGGACGTCCCGGTGCGCCGGGACGAGGTGGTCGGCGCGTTCGCCGGGCTGCGCCCGCTGCTGGACACCTCCGGTGACGGCGCGCACGACGGGACGCAGGCGCGGACGGCGGACATCTCCCGCCGGCACGCGGTGCTGACCTCGGACGACGGGGTGACGACGATCGTCGGCGGCAAGCTGACCACCTACCGGCGGATGGCCCAGGACGCCGTGGACGCGGCAGTCGCGGCCCGCGGTCTGTCCGCCGGCCCCTCCCCCACGGCCGCGCTCCCGCTGGTCGGTGCCGCCGCGCCCGAGCGGCTGCGCGGCCTGCCCGCCCCGCGCCGGCTGGTCCGGCGCTACGGCACCGAGGCGGTGGCCGTCCACGCCCTGGCGGCCGGCGATCCGGCTCTCGCCGAGACGGTGCTGCCCGGACACCCGGTCACCCGCGCGGAAATCCTCTGGGCGGCCCGGCACGAGGGCGCCCTGGACGAGTCCGACCTGCTGGACCGCCGCACCCGCATCGGCGTGGTGCCCGAGGACCGGACGCGGGCGCTGAAGACGGCCAGGGAGTCGCTGGCACAGGCGGCGACCGTCTGACCGCGGCCGGCCGGGGTGTCAGTGCGTTCCGGCCTCCGGCGGGCTGACGGTGAGTCGGCTCACCTCGTACGACATCTCGGTCGTCCCGGGCTCGGGCGGCGGATGGTAACGGCCCGCGCTCACGGACAGGTTGACGATGAGGTAGGCGTGCCAGGCGTGGCCCACGCCCCGCCGGTCGGCGAAGACCTGCTCGCCGTTCACCCACCAGACGACGGAGTGGACGCCGAACTCGGTGCGCAGGTCCACCCAGGCGCCGGGGTGGACGGCGTCGTCGCGGAACGAATGTCCCGCGCCGCGGACGTGGTTGGTGAACTCCAGCAAATCGGGGTTGTCCGGGTGGTACTCGAAGACGTCGATCTCCTGGTCGCCGTCGCGCCACGTCCAGATGGCCGGCCAGGCCCCGGTCTCCTCGGGCAGCCGTACACGTGCCTGGAGCACGTCCCCGGACCGCACCATGAAGGCGTCCTCGCTGCCCTCCGTGGTCAGCAGCCCCGTGTTCCACTTGCCGTCCGGGCGCTTCCTCGCCCGGAAGACGCCCGAGCGGCTGTACTCGGGGTCGGCCACCAGGTGGTCCAGTTTGTCGTCGCCGGGATTCTCCGGGCCGCCGTCCGGGTACGCCCAGGACCGCCCGGCGACCCAACTCCGGGTCGAGCTGAAATCCGCTGTGAACACCCGCATGACCGAAGGTTCACCGCCCTCGGCGCCCCCATGCGGACACGCCGGGACAGCACACCGGTAACCACTCGTCCGGGTGACATGTCCGGGGCCTCGGGGGCGGGGACGCGTCCAACCCGGGTACGCCCCGCGGCGGCACCCGCGCGGGGCGGCCTCTGCGGGACGGGATGATGGGAACCTGCGCCCCATGAACAACCTCCCTCCCAGCATCGACCAGTACGTCGACCAGGTCACCGCGGGTCCCGGCGGTGTGCTGACCTACGAGGCCGGCGTCCTCACCGGCACGCTCACCGTCGCCACGATCCTCCAGGCGCAGGGCCGTACCGTGCGCGTCGTCCTCCAGCAGTCCGGCGGCGAGACCTGGTACACCCTCGCCGGCAGCCCTGCCCCCATCCCGGCGGGGGGCCTCGCCGCCTACCACCGCGACCTGCTGGGCCGTATCCGCCGAGGAGGCGGCACCCGCGCCACTTAGAGCGTGTTGTGCCGGCGGAGGCGGAACTCGGCCACCCGGGTGGCGGGTTGACGCCACCATGTCCGCAATCGCTCGTTTAATTGTCCGTGATTCGTAACAGAGGGATCCGGCAGGGGTTCTGCCTCGTCCTGGCAGGTGCACGGATTTCATCGGGACGGCAAGGGGCGGGGCGGACATGGCGCGTCATGGCGGGCGGGGCTGGTACGGCCGGGTGGTTGCGGCGGCGGTCGGAGTGACGGCGGTGGCCGCCGCCACCTCGGTGTGGACCGCGCAGGCCGGCCAGAGCACCGGCGGCCACCGCCCGCCGGCCGGGGCGCACGCGAACGCCCCGGGCCGGCACCACGCGGCCGAGCCCGCGACCGTCTCCCCCGTCATTGCGCACTCCTCGGACGGCGGGGCGCACGCGGTCAACATCACCATCGACGACGGCCCGGACCCCGTCTGGACGCCGCAAGTGCTGCAAGTGCTGCGGGAGAACGGAGTGAAGGCGACGTTCTGCATGATCGGCCCGCAGGCGCAGGCGCACCCCGACATGGTGAAGAAGGTCGTCGCGGCCGGGCACCGGCTGTGCGACCACACGGTCTCCCACGACGTGACCATGGACCACAAGTCCCAGGCGTACCAGTCCAAGGAGATCCTCGACGCCGAACGCATGATCACGACGGCCTCCGGCGGAGTGCGCCCGCAGTACTACCGCGCTCCCGGCGGCGCCTTCACGCCGTACAGCCGGCACCTGGCCGCCTCGCACGGCATGCGGCCGCTGGGCTGGAACATCGACTCCAAGGATTTCGAACGGCCCGGCACGGCGGCCATCGTGGCCACCGTGAAGAGCGAGATCGCCAACGGCCCGACCCTGCTCTTCCACGACGCGGGCGGCGACCGGTCCGAGACGGTGGCCGCGCTGCGCCAGGTGCTCCCCTGGCTGAAGCAGCAGGGGTATTCGTTCGGCTTCCCGGTCCGCTGACGCCGACTCATGTACGGTCGGGCGGCGGATGCTCTCAGCGGCGGTGGCCGTACGGTCCGCCGCTCCGTTGATCTTTTGTCTCCGTGCGTTGATCTTTTGTCTCCGTGCATGGAAGAGTGCGGCACGCCCCCTCACTGTCCCCACTCCGGCGAAGGACTGAAGCCAATGTCCCCGGCGTCCCGCAGCGGCCGCCGTCGGCGCTGAACCGCCTGCCCTCCGGCAGCGGCCCGGCGCCCGCAGCCAATCCCACGGCGGCCCCACGACAGCGGTGCCCGGCGCACCGCCTCCGGCTCCCCTGCCATCCAACGTGAGGTCATCATCGTGGACACCGATGTCCAGAGCTTTGCCGTCGCCCACCTGCGCCGTCGTCCCGAGGCGCTCGAACTGGGCGGCTTCGTCGCGGGTTTCGACCCGACGTCGACCAGCCCGTACCTCAACTACGCGACCCCGCTGCCCGGCGCGCGTCCCAGCGGCCGGGACGTCGCCGCGCTCGTCGAGGCGTTCCGCGACCGGGGACTGCGGCCCCGGCTGGAGTTCGCGCCGGACGCCGCGCCTAAGGTGGAACCGGCCCTGCGGCGGGCCGGGTTCGTCACCGAGGCCGTGCACGAGTACCTGGTGTGCACGCCCTCCACGCTCACGCCGCCGCCGGCCGCGGGATTCCGGGTGGAGACGCCGGCCGACGACGAGGAGTACCGGGCGATCGACGCCGCGCTGGCCGAGGCGTTCGCGGGAGACGTCGTCGCGTCGCCGGAAGGCGCCGCGCGGTTGCGGCGCGTCCAGGACGCAGGCGGCGCCGTCCGCTTCGTCAGGTCGCCGGACGGCGGGTGCGCCGGGGCGGCGATGTGCTCGGCTCCGGCCGGGAGCACGGCGGAGCTGGCCGGGGTGGGCACCCGACCCGGCCATCGCGGCCGTGGTGTCGCCGCGGCGGTGACCGCGGAGCTGGCCGGCGCCATGTTCGCCCGGGGCACGCGCTCGGTGTGGCTGGAGTACTCGGGCGAGGGGTCCCGACGGGTCTACGAGCGCGTCGGCTTCCGGCCGCGCGGGACCCGTCTGTATCTGGTGCTCGGCAAATCGTGACGAGGTGACCGGCCCGGGCCCCGCGCGCGGGACGTGTCAGCGTCGTGTCAGCGAGGGCTGGCACTGTTGTCCATGTGAACGGCACGGGGAACCGGGCCGGGAACGAGGAGAGGTGCCCGGAGCGGCTGATCGGGGACCGGAGCACAGCTCATGGTCGGGTCTTTCGAGGCCCACGCAGGTTCGAATCCTGCCCTCTCCGCCCAAATACGGCAGGGCCGTGGAAAACCGCTGGTCGCCGCATGCTTCTGGTGCTGGGATGGCGCCATGCGACACGAGGCGTCGACGACCGTCGACCGGGGCCGGTACGAGGATGCCGTGACCCCCTGGGAAGAGGAGTCCTGGCGGACCGCGGCGTTCGGCTGGGCGGAGGATGAACTGGCCGCGGGCGGACTGCGGGTGGACGGCACCTGGCAGGTGCGGGTGCGTCCCTGGTCCGTGCTGGTGCGGATCCCGGTCGCCGTGGGCGGACCCCTCTGGTTCAAGGCCAATCCGCCCGCCAGCGCCTTCGAGGGCCCGCTGACCGCGGCCCTGGCCCGCCTGGTCCCCCGGCACGTGCTCCGGCCGCTGGCCGTCGACGCCGAGCGCGGCTGGTCCCTGCTGCCCGACGGTGGGGCCCTCTTCCGGGACGTGCTCGTGCGGGACGAGGCCGGTCCGGGCGCGTGGGAGGACCTCCTGCGGCAGTACGCGAGCATGCAGGTGGCCCTCGTCCCGCACGCCCGGGACCTCGAACTGCTCGGCGTGCCCAGCGCCCGGACGGCCGCCCTCCCCGCCCTCTTCGACACGCTCCTCGCCGAGAACACCGCGCTCTCCCCCGAGCAGCGCACCCGGCTCGGCGCGCTGCGGCCCCGGCTGGTGGAGTGGTGCGAGGAACTCGCGAGCCTGGGCGTCCCCGACACCCTGGACCACGCGGACCTGCACGACGGGCAGCTGTTCCATCCCGAGCCTGGCCGGTTCACCTTCTTCGACTGGGGCGACGCGGCCGTCTCCCACCCGTTCTGCAGCCTGCTCGTCCCGGCCCAGTGGGCCGCCGAGCGTCACGGCGCCGCGGTCGTGCCCCGGCTGCGGGACGCCTACCTGGAGCCGTGGACGGGCCACGGCCGCACGGCGGCGGAGCTGCGCAGCGCCGTCCGCCCGGCCTGGCGCCTGGGCGCCCTCGGCCGTGCGCGCGCCTGGGGGCGGCTGTTCCCGACGGCGACGGACACCGCCGCGGTCGCCGGGCACGCGGCCGAGTCGCTGCTGCAGTTGTTCGCCGAGCCGCCGCTGTAGCGGTTGCGCCGCACGGACCGGTCTCGGGACGCTGGACCGGGGACCGAGCCGGGCGCATCCGGGAGGCGACGTGAGGCCAGCGCAGGACACCGGGGCGGCGGGCGGCCCCGAGCGGGGCTTGGGCGGCCCCGGGCCGGGTCCGGGCGG
>NZ_JBEYVS010000010.1:0-96583 GCF_040644095.1 Streptomyces sp. NPDC047028 | reverse complement strand
CGGCCCCCAGCCGAACCTCGGCAGCCCAGAACCGAGCCCGCGCGGCCCCCAGCCGAACCTCGGCAGCCCAGAACCGAGCCCGCGCGGCCCCCAGCCGAACCTCGGCAGCCCAGAACCGAGCCCGCGCGGCCCCCAGCCCGGCCAAGGCGGCCCCCAGCCGGGCCGGCGGCGCTTCCTGGCCCTCGGTGCGGGCCTGGGACTCGGTACCACCGCCGCGTGCACGGCTCACCGGCGGCCGCCCGGCCGGGACCGACGTGCCGGACGGGCCCGGCCGGAGGCGGAGCGGGACGCCCCCGGGACCGCCGACTGGCGCCTCGGCCCGCCGGGGCCGCCGGACGCGATCACCGGATACACCGACCGGGTGAGCGTGACCCCGGGCGAGGAACTCGGCCTGCACGTGTCCACCACCGCCGGTTCCTTCCGGGTGTCGGCGTTCCGCGTCGGCTGGTACGGCGGTCAGGAGGCCCGCCGGATATGGACCTCCTCCCGGATACCCGGCCGTACCCGGCCGGCCCCGCGAGTGCTGCCGGCCACGCGCACCGTCCGCGCCGACTGGCCCCCGACGCTCTCCGTGGACACCACCCGCTGGCCGGAGGGCGCCTACCTGCTGCGGCTGGAGGCGGACAGCGGCCACCAGCGGTACGTCCCGCTCGTCGTCCGCTCCACCGAGGCCGCCGGCCGCACGGTCCTGATGCACGCACCGGCCACCTGGCAGGCGTACAACCACTGGGGCGGCGCCAGCCTCTACACCGGCGCGTCGGGCGCGTACGCGACCCGCTCGCTGGCGGTCAGCTTCGACCGGCCCTACGACGGCAACGGCGCGGAGAAGTTCCTGGTGTACGAGCGGGCCCTGGTGGTGCTGGCCGAGCGGCTGCGCATCCCCCTCGCCTACACCACGGGCGTCGACGTCCATCGCGACCCCTCGGTGCTGGTCGGAGCGCACACCGTCGTGTTCCTCGGACACGACGAGTACTGGACGCCGGAACGGCGGTCGTACGTCACCGCGGTCCGGGACGCCGGGACGAACCTGGTCTTCCTCGGCGCCAACACCTGCTTCCGGCGGGTCCGGCTGGAGGACTCCGGGCGGCAGGGGGACGGCCGTACGGTCGTCTGCTACAAGACCGCCTACCGTTTCGACCCCTGCTATCCGTCCCGGCCGGCCGAGGTGACCACCGACTACCGGCTGGCGCCCGCCGCCTCACCCGAGTCCTCGCTCACCGGCGTGCTCTACGACGGCTATCCGGTCGACGCCCCCTACGTCGTGCGCGCCGCCGGCCACTGGGTGTACGAGGGCACGGGTGTCCGCGCCGGGGACGGCTTCGCCCATCTGGTGGGGGTCGAGTACGACCGGGTCTCCCCCGCCTTCCCCACCCCGGCGGCCCTGGAGATCACCGCCCACTCCCCCCTGGTCTGCGAGGGCCGTCCCGGTCACAGCGACTCGGCGTACTACACGGCCCCCGGCGGCGCGGGGGTGTTCGCCACCGGCACCATGCGCTGGGTGGAGGGTCTGCTGGCCGGCACGGGCACGCTCGGCCGGGACCACGGCATGGACGCGCGCACCCGTGCCTTCGTCACGCGGACGACGGAGAACGTCCTGGCCGCGTTCGCGCGGGGCCCGGCAGTGCGCCACTGCCCGCCGCCCCGCCCCAACGTGACCGACGTGTACGGCGCCCCGTCCTGACCACCTGTCAGCGCCGGGTCAGGGTCGTGTCAGCCGCCCCTGGCACTGTTGTCCATGTGAACGGCACGGGGAACCGGGCCGGGAACGAGGAGAGGTGCCCGGAGTGGCTGATCGGGGACCGGAGCACAGCTCATGGTCGGGTCTTTCGAGGCCCACGCAGGTTCGAATCCTGCCCTCTCCGCCCGAACGCGGCAGGGGTACGGCGACTGCCGTGCCCCTGCCGCACTTTCAGGGCCGGCTACTCCCCGACGCCCGGGATGTCCCAGCGGGCCAGGTCGCGCAGCCACGCCTCCGCCGTACCGTCGGAGGGGGCGCGCCAGTCGCCGCGGGGCGAGAGCGAACCGCCGGCCAGCACCTTCGGCCCGTTCGGCATGGCGGACCGTTTGAACTGCGCGAAGGCGAAGAAGCGGCGGCAGAAGTACTCCAGCCAGTGCCAGATCTCCGGCAGGTCGTACGCCTCGCGCTTGTTCTCGGGGAAGCCGGGCGGCCAGGCGCCGGCGTCCTTGTCGTGCCAGGCGTGCCAGGCGAGGAAGGCGATCTTCGAGGGCCGGAAGCCGTGCCGCAGGACGTGGAACAGGGTGAAGTCGTGCAGCGCGTAGGGGCCGATCTTCGACTCGGTGGACTGCAGTTCCTCTCCCGGCACCAGTTCGGGGCTGATCTCGGTGTCGAGGATCGCGGCCAGCGTCTCGTTCGTGTCGCCCTCGAACTGGCCGCTGCTGATCACCCAGCGGATCAGGTGCTGGATCAGGGTCTTCGGCACACCGGAGTTCACGTTGTAGTGGCTCATCTGGTCGCCGACGCCGTACGTGCACCAGCCGAGCGCCAGTTCGGAGAGGTCCCCGGTGCCGAGGACGATGCCGCCGCGCTGGTTGGCCAGCCGGAACAGGTAGTCCGTGCGCAGGCCGGCCTGCACGTTCTCGAACGTGACGTCGTAGACGGGCTCCCCGGAGGAGAACGGGTGGCCGATCTCCTGGAGCATGAGCCGGGCCGTCGGGGAGATGTCCAGCTCGGTCGCGGTGACACCGAGGGCGCGCATCAGCTTGTGGGCGTTGCCCTTGGTGTGCTCGCCGGTCGCGAAGCCGGGCAGGGTGAAGGCGAGGATGTCGCTGCGGGGGCGGCCGGCGCGGTCCATGGCCTTGGCGGCGACGATCAGCGCGTGCGTGGAGTCGAGGCCGCCGGACACGCCGATGACGACCTTCGGGCCGCCGATGGCCGCGAGCCGCTGCTGGAGAGCGGCGACCTGGATGTTGTAGGCCTCATAGCAGTCCTGGGCGAGCCGGTCGGCGTCGGCCGGGACGAACGGGAACCGCTCGACGCGGCGGCGCAGGCCGAGGTCCGTCGCGGGCGGGTCGAGCCGGAACCGCACCTCGCGGAAGCCGCTGGTCCGGGCGGCGTGTGTACGGCGGTTGTCGTCGAACGTGCCCATCCGCATGCGGGCCTGGCGCAGCAGGTCGAGGTCGATGTCGGCCACCGCGTACCGGTCGCCCTGCGGGAACCGGTCGGTCTCGGCGAGCAGGACACCGTCCTCATAGATCATGGTCTGTCCGTCCCAGGACAGGTCGGTGGACGACTCGCCCAGGCCGGCGGCCGCGTAGACGTAGGCGGCGAGACAGCGCGCGGAGGCGGAGCGGCACAGCAGCCGGCGGTCCTCGGCGCGGCCGACGGTGATCGGGCTGCCCGAGAGGTTGAGCAGGACGGTCGCCCCGGCCAGGGCCGCCTCGGCGCTGGGGGGCACCGGCACCCACATGTCCTCGCAGATCTCGGTGTGCAGGACCAGGCCGGGCACGTCCTCGGCGGCGAAGAGCAGGTCGGTGCCGAAGGGCACGGTGGCGCCGCCGACCGTGAGGGTGCCACCCCGCTCGTCGTCACCGGCGGCGATCTGCCGCTTCTCGTAGAACTCGCGGTAGTTGGGCAGGTAGGACTTGGGGGCGACGCCGAGGATCCGGCCGCGGTGGACGAGCACAGCGCAGTTGTAGACGCGGTGGCGGTGGCGCAGCGGGGCGCCGACGACGAGGACGGGCAGGAGGTCGGCGGAGCCGGCCACCACCGTCTGCAGGGCGGTCTCGATCTCGTCGAGCAGCGCGTCCTGCAGCAGGAGGTCCTCGATGGAGTAGCCGGACAGGCACAGTTCGGGGAACACGGCGACGGCGACGCCGTCCTCGGCGCAGTGGCGGGCCTGCCGCAGGACGGCCTCGGCGTTGGCGTGCGGCTCCGCGACGGCCGCGTGGCCGGTGCAGGCGGCGACGCGTGCGAAGCCGTGCTGGTAGATCGACGAGAAGTTCACCCGCTCATTTTATGATCAGTCGCCGCCTGCGCCCCGGGGATCACTTGCTGAACGCCTCTTTCTTGATCAGGTCGAGCATGGTCGGGGTGCCCTGTGTGGTGCGTACGTCGAGGAAGTCGTGGACGTGGCCGTCACCGGTGGCCGTGCTCAGCAGGGCGTGCGCGAGGTCCGCGCGGGAGGTGTAGCGGCCGGGCAGCCGGGCGGGGGCGATCTCGTAGTCACTGACCGCGGCCGCGTCGAACAGTCCGCTCGGCCGGATGACCGTCCAGGCGAGGCCGCTCGTCCGTACGACGTCCTCCATGCGCCGCATGTCGTCGTAGACGGTCCGGCCGACGACCCGGGAGAAGAAGGGTTCCAGCACCTTGCTGAAGAAGAGGCCCTCTCCGGGCGCCGGCACGTCGAAAAGGATCGTGGAGGTCACGCAGACGAGGCGGTCGACGCGGTGGCGGGTCATGGCCCGGCTGATGTGGGTGACGCCGGCCGAGTACACGGTGACGGGGGCACGGCCGTAGGGGACGCCGAGCGTGGAGATCACTGCGTCCTGCCCCTTGACGACGCGCTCGACCGCCGCGGCGTCGAGGACGTCGGCCTCCTCGACGCACAGCCGGGGGTGGCTCAGCGGGAAACTGTCGGGGTGGCGGGTCACGGCGGTCACCTCGTGTCCGGCGGCGACGGCCTGCTCGGTGGTCTGCCGTCCGGTGGGTCCGTTGGCTCCGAAGACGACGAGTCTCATGGCGTTCTCCTCTGGTGGCGGTGTCCGGTCGCTGACGTTGGAGAGGGAGCTGCGTCCCGCGGGTGTGACATCGCGGGCGCGGGATGAGACGTGCGGCACACCGGGGCCGAGGGATGTCACACCTTCGGGGGTGCGGGCCCTCTCGGGTGGGAGCAGGTGTCAGCGAAGGCGAGGAGAGGTCATGGCCGACGATCGGGCGGATGCGGGGGCGGACACCGCCACGCAGGTGTTTCTCGACCACCGCGAGCTGCTGTTCGCCATCGCCTACAACATGCTGGGCACGGTCACGGACAGTGAGGACGTGCTCCAGGAGACATGGCTGTCGTGGGCGGGGCGCACGGCCCGGGCGGAAGTCCGGGGCGGTGATGCGGGCGGCGCCGGGGCCGAGGAAGCCGGAGCGCCGGCGGACCCGGCCGGCGGCGAGGGCGGCGTGAGCGGCGGTGCGGGCGCGGTGGCCGGTGCGGCGCCGGCGGCCGGTGCAGGGGGCGGGCGGGCTGCGGGGGCCGCGCCCGTCATCGAGCATCCACGGGCCTACCTCGTGCGGATCACGGTGCGGCACGCCCTGGCCCGGCGGGAGAGCATCGCCCGTCGGCGGGAGACGTACGTCGGTCCGTGGCTGCCGGAACCCCTGGTCACCGGCGGCGCCACCGGCGATCCGGACGCCGCCGACGAGGCGGTGCGGCAGGAGTCGGTGTCGCTGGCGCTGCTCGTGGTTCTGGAGACCCTGACCCCGCTGGAGCGGGCGGTGTTCGTCCTGCACGAGGTGTTCGGCTACGCCCACACCGAGATCGCGGACGTGCTGGGCCGCTCCCCCGCGGCGGTACGGCAGCTCGCGCACCGCGCGCGGGGGCATGTGCAGGCGCGCCGTCCCCGCTACCGGGCCCATCCCCGGGTACGGCGGCAGGTCACCGAGCGGTTCCTCGACGCGACGCTCGGCGGTGACCTGGGCGCGCTCATGGAGCTCCTGGCGCCGGACGCGACCCTGTGGACCGACGGCGGCGGCAAGGCTCCCGCGGCGCCGCGGCCGATCCGCGGGCGGGACAAGGTCGCCCGCGCCCTGACCGGGTTCGCCTCGCGTTCGGCGGCGGGGCTGGACCTGCGGCACCGGGACGTCAACGGGGACGCGTCCGTGGTGGTCTTCGCGGACGGCGCTCCGCACGCGGTGATGGTGATGGACCTCGATCCGGACCGCGAGCAGGTCCGGGACGTCTACCTCGTCACCAACCCGGACAAGCTCTCGACGGCCGACCGGGCAGAGGAACGCGCGCCGGGACGGCCGGCGCGCGGGGTCTGAGAAGGGGTCTCCTCACTCGCCGGGCGCGAGGACGCGGGCCGCGAGCCGTGCCGCCTCCGCGATCAGGTCGTCGTCCACCGGCGCCTTCTCGGCGGGCTTCGTCGACAGCACCGCCAGGACCAGCGGCGTCTTCCGGGTGGTCCAGGCGATGCCGATGTCGTTGGCGCTGGCGTAGTCACCGGTGCCGGTCTTGTCGGCGACGGTCCAGTCCTGCGGCAGGCCCTTGCGGAAGCGTTTGGCGCTGGTGGTGTTCCCCTTCAGCCAGGTGAGGAGCTGCTCGCGGTCCGCGCGGGCCAGGACCCGCCCGAGCGCCACATCCTCCAGGCTCCGCCCGACGGCCTGCGGGGTGGTCGTGTCGCGGAGGTCGCCGGGGATCGCCGAGTTGAGGTCGGTCTCCCAGCGGTCGAGGCGGGTCACCTCGTCGCCGATCGACCGCAGGAACCGGGTGAGGCCCGCCGGACCCCCGATCTGACGCAGCAGCAGATTGCCGGCGGCGTTGTCGCTGTACTGGATGGCGGCCGCGCACAGGTCCCCCACCGTCATACCCGTGTCGACGTGTTCCGCGGTCTTCGGCGAGTTGTCCAGGATGTCGCGCTGCGGGTAGTGGATCACCCGGTCAAGCGGCGCGCAGTCCGCGTGGTCACGCAGGACGGCGGCGGCGGCGAACGTCTTGAACGTCGAGCACATCGCGAACCGCTCCCCCGCACGGTAGGAGACGGTGTCCCCGGTGCGGACGTTGCGGGCGTACACGCCGAGGCGTGCGCCGTAGTGCTGCTCCAGGTCGCGCAGCGCGTCGTCGGCCCGGAGCCGCCGGGACGCCCCGGTGGCCGCCGAGGCGGGCGCGGCCGGGGTGCGCAGCGAGGTCGCGGAGAGGGCGAGGCCGGCCTGGAACAGTCGGCGGCGCGGCATCGAGCTGGGACGGGCCATGGGCGAGGACCTCCTCGTCATGCGTCGCCGGGGCGGACGGGGCGACGCCGTGGATCTTCGGTGCGCACAGCGAAACAGCCCGACCCCACTCATGTCCAAGAGTCAACTTTGAAGGTGTCATGCCTAATTGATATGAAGGGCGGGTGGATCTCCTGGCGCATCTCGAGGCGTACGTCGCCACGGTCGACGAGAACGGCTTCTCCCGCGCGGCCGACCGGCTCGGCATCGCCCAGCCGCTGCTCAGCAGGCGGATCAAGACGCTGGAGGAGCACTTCGGCGGCCTGTTGTTCGACCGCTCGCGACGGCAGGTCACGACGACCGAGTTCGGCGTGCTGCTGCTCCCGTACGCCCGAGACGTGCTGGAGCGGGCCGAGCGGTTGCGGCACGCCGCGCGGGCGGCGCGGGGCGCGCGGGTGCACACGGTCGGGGTGCCGGCGGACTGCGACGCGGCGGCGCTGGGGCGGCTGATCCGGTCCGGCGCGGACCGGGGGTTCACCCTGGGCGTGCGGGAACTGCCGCCCGCCGCACGGGCGTCGGGGCTCGACGACGGCTCGCTCCGGTACGCGCTGGTGCGGGTCGCCCCGGAGAACGCGCGGCTTCACGTGCCCCTGGGCCTGGCGTCCTGCGACACGCCCCGGCCGGCGGCGGGCCGGGACCGTCCCCGGACGGTCCACCTGGAGGACCTGCGGCCGCGCCGGGAGGCTTCGGACCCGGTCGGCGAACTGCCGCTCCCCCAGCCGCTGTTGCTGTTGGAGGAGGACCATGTTCCGTACCTGCGCGACCGTCTGGCGCGCGCCGTCGCCCGTGCCGGGCTGCCGGAAGGCGTGGCGCGGCCGGCCGGCGCGGCGGCCTCCGCGCTCGCCGAGACGCTGGCCGGCCGGGCGCGCCTGCTGTGCACCGAGCCGTTCGCCCGGCGTCACGCGGCAGCGTGGACGCCGCTGGCCGACGCGTCGCTGCACCGCGGGTACGACGTGGGCGCGGCCCGGGACGGTCACAGCTCCGTGGACGTGCCGGCCTGGCTGACGACGCTCCTGGCGGCCGCCGTGGGCGCCGTACCGGGTCCACCCGGGGTGCCGGGGCCCGGTGCGGCCGTGGACGCCTCCGCGCGGCTGGCGGCCCGCGGATGAGCGCCGGCGAGCTCCGCCGCCCGGCCTGCGTCGCGGGTGATGTCGCGCTCCTCGACGCCGCCGAAGCCGTCGCCGCCGACTGGTCGGCCCTCGGGGTGCGCGGCTCGTTCCTCGCCCGTCACATCGACACCGGCGAGCACCTCGGCTTCGACGTCGACGAGGTGATACCTCTCGCCTCGGTGGTGAAGGTCCCCCTCGCCCTGGTCGTGCTCGACCGCATCGCGCGCGGCGAGCTGGACGCTGCCCGGCCGGTGACCGTGGACCCCGCCGGGAGCAGCGTGGGACCCACCGGGCTGGCGGCGTTCCGGCACCCGGCGACGGTGGCCGTCGGGGACCTGCTGCTGATGATGCTCTCGGTGAGCGACAACGCCGCCGCCGACGCCCTGTTCGACCTGGTGCCGGTGGCGGAGGTGGACGCGCGCCTGCGCGACCTGGGGTGCGACGGCCTGCGGGTACGGCACCGGATGAACCACATGTACGAGTGCGCGGCCGGGGCGGCGGGCGACGACTTCTCCCTCGCCCTCGAATTGGCCGTGTCGGACGAACGGGCGGGGCGGCACACCATCGAGACGCTCGACCCGGCGCACGCCAACACGGGGAGCGCGGCCGCGCTGGTCGACCTGGTGGAGCGGGTGTGGCGGGACGAGGTCTCGCATCCGGAGGCGACCGCCGAGCTGCGGCGGCTGATGGGCCACCAGGTCTTCACCCAGCGCCTGTCCGGCGAGCTGCGCGCGGACACGCTGAGGGTGAGCGGCAAGACCGGCACGTTCCTGCACCTGCGGCACGAGGTCGGAGTGGTCGAGGCCGCGTCCGGTGACCGCGTGGCACTCGCCGCGCTCACCCGCGCCGACCGCCGCGCGGGCCTCGCCCCGGACATCGACCTGGCGATCGCGGCGGCCGCCCGCCGCGCGTTCGAGGCACTGCGCAGCTGAGCCGCGGGGAACTCCCGGTACCGGGCGCCGGGACGGGACGGGACGGGGCGGGCCTGAGCGAAAGCCCGGCACAACCGGGAACATAACGGCGTGCGCCTGCCAGGCGCGGGGAACGCGGGCCACAGGGACGGCGCCCGCGCGGCCGCCCGCCGTGGCCTCCCGCGCCGTTCAGGGGGAAGCCCTCGCTGTAGCTGGCGGCCCGAGCGAGGCTTCGCTGCCCTCCGACGCGGGCGGGTCCGGCCGCCGGCCGCTTCCGGAGCGCCTCACGATGCGCACGCACGGGGGCGCCCGCCCCGGCCTGTGCGGCGGGGCGGGCGCCCTCGGTGTGGTGGATCAGACGAGGTCGAACCGGTCCAGGTTCATGACCTTGTCCCAGGCGGCGACGAAGTCCTGGACGAACTTCTCCTTCGCGTCGTCGGAGGCGTAGACCTCGGCGAGGGCGCGCAGCTCGGAGTTGGAGCCGAAGACGAGGTCGGCGCGGCTGCCGGCCCACTTCAGCTCGCCCGTGGCGGCGTCGCGGCCCTCGAACGTGGTCTGGTCCTCGCTGGTCGCCTTCCACGTCGTCCCCATGTCGAGGACGTTGACGAAGAAGTCGTTGGTCAGCGAGCCGGGCGTCTTGGTGAAGACACCGAGCTGCTGCGACTGCGGGTGGTTCGCGCCGAGGACGCGCAGACCACCGACGAGGGCCGTCGTCTCGGGGGCGGTGAGGGTGAGCAGGTTCGCCTTGTCGAGCAGCAGGAACTCGGCCGGCAGGCGGTTGCCCTTGCCGACGTAGTTGCGGAAGCCGTCCGCGGTCGGCTCCAGCGCCTCGAAGGACTCGGAGTCGGTCTGCTCCTCGGTCGCGTCGACGCGGCCCGGGGTGAACGGCACCTCGACCTGGAAGCCGGCCTCCTTGGCGGCCTTCTCCACGGCCGCGCAGCCGCCGAGCACGATGATGTCGGCGAGGGAGACCTTCTTGGCGCCCGAGGAGGCGTTGAACTCCTGCTGGACGTTCTCCAGGGCGCGCAGCGCCACCGACAGCTCGTCGGGGCCGTTGACCTCCCAGCCGCGCTGCGGCTGCAGGCGGATCCGGGCGCCGTTGGCACCGCCGCGCTTGTCGCTGCCGCGGAAGCTGGACGCGGACGCCCAGGCGGTGGTGACGAGCTGGCCCACGCTCAGGCCGGAGTCGAGCAGCTTGGTCTTCAGGGCCGCGACGTCGGCCGCGTCGATGGTCTCGCCCTCCGGCTGCGGCAGCGGGTCCTGCCAGATCAGGGTCTCCTCCGGGACCTCCGGGCCGAGGTACAGGGACTTCGGGCCCATGTCGCGGTGGGTGAGCTTGTACCAGGCGCGGGCGAAGGCGTCCGCGAACTCCTGCGGGTTCTCGTGGAAGCGCTTGGAGATCGGCCCGTAGATCGGGTCGAAGCGCAGCGACAGGTCGGTGGTGAGCATCGCCGGGGCGATCTTCTTCGAGGCGTCGTGGGCGTGCGGGACCGTGCCCTCGCCCGCGCCGTCCTTCGGCTTCCACTGCTTGGCGCCGGCCGGGCTCTCGGTCAGCTCCCACTCGTAGCCGAAGAGGATGTCGAAGAAGCTGTTGTCCCACTGGGTCGGCGTGTCGGTCCAGGTGACCTCGAGGCCGGAGGTGATGGTGTCGGCGCCCTTGCCGGTGCCGAAGCTGCTCTTCCAGCCGAGGCCCTGCTCCGCGAAGCCGGCGGCCTCGGGGTCGTCGCCCACGTGGTCGGCGGGGCCGGCGCCGTGGGTCTTGCCGAAGGTGTGGCCACCCGCGATGAGGGCGACGGTCTCCTCGTCGTTCATCGCCATGCGGCGGAACGTCTCACGGATGTCGCGGGCCGCGGCGATCGGGTCGGGGTTGCCGTTCGGGCCCTCGGGGTTGACGTAGATGAGACCCATCTGGACGGCGCCGAGCGGGCTCTCCAGCTCGCGGTCGCCGGTGTAGCGCTCGTCGCCCAGCCAGGTGGTCTCCGGGCCCCAGTAGACGTCCTCCTCCGGCTCCCAGACGTCCGCGCGGCCGCCGCCGAAGCCGAAGGTCTCGAAGCCCATGGTCTCCAGCGCCACGTTGCCGGCGAGGACGAGCAGGTCGGCCCAGGAGATGTTCTGGCCGTACTTCTTCTTGACCGGCCACAGCAGGCGGCGGGCCTTGTCGAGGTTGGCGTTGTCCGGCCAGCTGTTGAGCGGGGCGAACCGCTGCTGGCCGGCGCCGGCGCCGCCGCGGCCGTCACTGATGCGGTAGGTGCCGGCGCTGTGCCAGGCCATGCGGACGATCAGCGGGCCGTAGTGGCCGAAGTCGGCCGGCCACCAGTCCTGCGAGGTGGTGAGCACCTCGGCGATGTCCCGCTTCACGGCGGGCAGGTCCAGGCTGCGGAAGGCCTCGGCGTAGTCGAAGTCCGCGCCGAGCGGGTTGGCCTCGGCCGGGTTCTTGGCGAGGATCCGCACGTTGAGCCGCTCCGGCCACCACTGGCGGTTGCCACCGCCCTGGGTCGGGTGCAGCGCGCGGCCGTGTGCGACCGGGCAGCCGCCGCTCGCCTCCTCCGCCTTCGGGTCCGTGACGATCGCGTCGTGGTTCTCGGTCATGACAATCCTTCCCAACGGGGCGGAAATCGGTGCTCAGGAACTGCGGCCGGTGGAGCAGTCGGGGCACAGGCCCCAGTAGACGACCTCGGCCTCGTCGATGGAGAAGCCGCGGTTGTCGGACGCGGTCAGGCAGGGCGCCTCGCCGACCGCGCAGTCGACGTCGGCGAGGGCCCCGCAGGACCGGCAGACGATGTGGTGGTGGTTGTCGCCGACGCGCCCCTCGAACCGGGCCGGGCTGCCGGCCGGTTCGATGCGCCGGACGAGACCGGCCGCCGTGAGGGCGTGCAGCGCCTCGTAGACGGCTTGCAGGGAGATGTGGCCCACGCGGGTGCGGACCCCGGAGGCGATCGCCTCGACGCCGAGGTGATCACCGGCCCGGACGGTCTCCAGCAGCGCGACGCGGGCCGCCGTCACGCGCAGGCCGGCACCGCGGAGCTCGTCGGCGGTGGTCGGGGTCTGGGCTGCGGTCATGGCGTCGAACCTACCCTCATAAACACGAGAGATTCAAGAAAACGAATGATGCAATTTTGGCCGTGTTCCGGTCGCCCGGCGTTCACCCGGACGCCGGGAGCCTGGCCGCATCATCCGGCCGGGCGCCGCCGGCGCGGGTGCGGCAAGCCGCTCGGTCGTCCGAACGGGTGAGCAGCCGTCGCGTCAGCGCCGCGTCAGCGGGGGCTGCCACTGTTGTCCATGTGAACGGCACGGGGAACCGGGCCGGGAACGAGGAGAGGTGCCCGGAGTGGTTGATCGGGGACCAGGGAGCTCAGCTCACGGTCGGGTCTTGCGGGACCCACGCAGGTTCGAATCCTGCCCTCTCCGCCCAGCGCAATACACAAAAGGCGCATAAAGCCCATCCCGCGCGAAACTCGGAGCCCAGTACCGGGTGCGCGAGAGGGGCACGGGTGGATCTGGACGCCGTCGCCGACGAGCTGTACGGGGTGCGGCCGGAGGACTTCGTCGCCGCGCGCGACCGGCGTGCCGCCGAGGCCCGCGACGCCGGCGAGCCGGACCTCGCCAAGGAGATCGGCACGCTGCGGCGGCCGAGTCTGGCCGCGTGGGTCAGCAACCTGCTCGTCCGCCGGCAGGCCGACGAGGTACGGCCCCTGCTCACGCTCGGCGAGGACCTGCGCCGGGCCCACCGGGACCTGGACGGCCCGCAGCTGCGCCGGCTCGCCCACCAGCAGCGGGAGGTGATCGGCGCGCTGGGCCGGCAGGCCCGGCAGCTGGCGGCGCAGGCGGGACACCCGGTCGGTGAGGGCGTCCAGCGGGAGGTCGAGGAGACCCTGCACGCAGCGCTCGCCGATCCCGGGGCGGCCCGGGAGTGGGCGGCGGGCCGGCTCGTGAAGCCGCTCAGCTCCACCGTGGGTTTCCCCGGCGCCGACGAATCCGCCGTGGGACGCCGCCGTACCGCTCCCCCGGCTCCGGCGCCCGAAGGGGCCGCGAAGCGATCCGGCAGCGGCGAGGAACGACGGCGCACGGCCGAGCAGCGCCGGCGTCTCACCGAGGCCCGCCGGGCGGCCCGGGACGCCGAGCGGCGGCTGCGCGCCCGGCAGGAGGAGGCGGCGTCCGCCGACAAGGAGGCCGAGGACGCCGCCCGGCGGCTGACGGAGGCGGAGGAGCGGCTGCGGGACCTGCGGGACCAGACGCGCCGCGCCCAGGAGGAACGGCGGCGGGCCCGGGCCGGTGACCAGAGCGCCCGGGAGCGCGCCCGGGAGGCCGACCGGGCCGTACGCGAGGCCCAGCGGCAGGCCGGGTCCGCCGCGCGAGCCGAGGAGCGGACAGCGACGACGGCCGGCTGACGGGCCACCTGGGGCCGTGCCGGAAGGACGGGACCGGGAACGGGGCCAGGAGCGGGGCCAGTACTGGAGGCGAGAGGCGATGGCGAGACCGATCTGGACCGGCGTCCTGACCTTCGGGCTGGTCACCCTGCCCGTGGGCCTGTACACCGCGACCGAGGACCACACCGTGCACTTCCACCAGCTGCAGCGCGGCACCTCGGACCGCATCCGCAACAAGCGCGTCAACGAACGCACCGGCAAGGAGGTCGACTCCCAGAAGATCGTCAAGGGGTACGACCTCGGCGACGGCGAGTACGTCGTCGTCGAGCCGGAGGAGCTGGAGGAGATCGCGCCGGGCCGCTCGAAGGTGATCGACATGGCCGGATTCGTCGATCTCCGCCAGGTCGAGCCCGTCTACTTCGACCGCACCTACTACGTCGGGCCGCGCGGCAAGGAGTACCTGAAGGTGTACGAGCTGATGCGTGCCGCGCTCGAACGGTCGGACAAGGCCGGGATCGCCACGCTGACCATGCGCGGCAAGGAGTACCTGACGGCGCTGCGCGCCCAGCCGAACGCGCTGGTGCTGCACACCCTGCACTGGGCCGACGAGGTGCGGGACCCGGCCGGGGTGGTGACCGATCTGCCGGACCGGCGCAGCAAGGCCGGGGGCCGCGAGCTGAGGACCGCCGAGCAGCTGATCGACGCCCTCTCCATCGACTGGGAGCCCGGGGAGTACCGCGACACCTACGAGGAGCGCGTGAAGAAGCTCGTGGAGGCCAAGCGCAAGGGCGAGGAGGTCGTCGGCGAGGCCGAACCGCCCGAGGCGACCAACGTCGTCGACCTCATGGAGGCGCTGCGGCGGAGCGTGGAGCAGTCGGGGTCCGGCGGCAGCCGGGGCAAGCGGTCCGGCAGCGGCGGCAAGCAGTCCACTGGCCGGAGCCGCGACGGCGGCAAGGGTTCTGACCTGGGGTCCCTGTCGAAGGCGGAGCTGTACGAGCGGGCCGGCGCGGCGGGGGTGCGGGGCAGGTCGAAGATGACGCGGGACCAGCTGGTGGAGGCACTGTCCGGGAAGGGGGCTGCGGCCTGAAGCGCCGCGCCCCGAGCAGGGGTTGACCACCCTCACCGTCGGCCCCGGGACCGGCGACGTCAGCGTTCCGCAGCGCCTCACTCGTCCGGGTGCACCCGCACCGCCGTCCGTGGCGTCCTGCCCGCCGTGTCGTTCGGCAACAGTGTGATGTTTTCGACGTGACGTGATTGAAGCGGGCCAGACGGGCAACGTTCCCCTTCATGCCCCCCGCGAACCCCCTCCGGCAGGTGATTCGATGACCACGGCGACGACCCGGGCCACCCGGACGCCGCCCGCCCGCGCAGGCGCGCCCTCGGCCACGACGTCCCCGCCCTCCTCCAGACCGTCGCTGCCGTCCCTCACGGGGTTGCGGTGGATCGCGGCGTCGCTGGTGTTCGGTCTGCACGTGCATAATTTCAACTTCTTCGGCGGCACCGGGCAGCGCCTGGTGACCTGGGCGTTCGGCGCCGGTTCCACGGGGGTGTCGTTCTTCTTCGTGCTGTCCGGTTTCGTGCTGACCTGGTCGGCGCGCCCGCACGACAGCGCCCCGGCCTTCTGGCGGCGGCGCATCGCCCGTGTCTACCCCGTGCATCTGGTCACGGCGGCGCTCGCGCTGCTCATGGCGTACACGCTGTCCGGCCTGACGAGACCGACGCCGACGCAGGGCCTGGCCAACCTGCTGCTGCTGCACTCGTGGCGGGCCTCCTGGTGGCAGGTGCTGGACCCGGTCAGCTGGTCGCTCGCCTGCGAGGCGTTCTTCTACGCCGCCTTCCCGCTGCTGTTCGTGCTGCTGCGCCGGGCCGGCGTGCGCGGCGCGGCCGCGCTGGCCGGGCTGTCGGTGGCCGCGGTGGCCGTCCTGAGCTGGGCGGACTTCCACCACTGGACGACGCTGCAGCTGTACTCCTTCCCCGCCGCCCGGCTGCCGGAGTTCGTGCTCGGCGCGGCGACGGCCCGGCTGGTCCTGCTGGGCCGCTGGCGCGGGCCCGGTCTGGCGGGCTCGCTGGCGGTGGCGATCATCGGCTACTTCCTCGTGCCGCAGGTGGCCCACGGCTATGCCGCGACCGTCTGCACCATCGTCGGGTTCGCCCTGCTGATCCCGGCCGCCGCCCTGGCGGACGTGAACGGTCTGCCCTCGCTGTGGCGGCACCCGCGCCTGGTGCGGCTGGGCGAACTGTCGTTCGCCTTCTACATGGTTCACCTGCTGGTGGTGCACGCGGCCGCGAATGTGCTGGGCACGAAGCCGCAGTTGCACCTGCTGCCCGCGGTGGCGGTGACCGCCATCGTCTTCGCCGTGGCCCTCGGGCTGTCCTGGGTCCTGTACGAGGCGGTCGAGCGGCCGGCGCGCCGGCTGCTGCTGCGCCGGCGCCGGGCCGGCGGCACGGCTGCGGTGCCGGGCCCGAAGACCGAGACGGTCCCGGCCGGCCGGGAGGCCACCGCCCCTGCGGGTGACTGAGACGCCGTACCGGCGAGCGGTGTCAGGGGCGTGTCAGCGGCCCCTGGCATGGTGAACACAGCTGAACGGCCCCCGGGACACCGGGGGCCGGGAGCGAGGAGAGGTGCCCGGAGTGGTTGATCGGGGACCGGTGGGCGCAGCCCACGGCCGGGTCTTGCGGGACCCACGCAGGTTCGAATCCTGCCCTCTCCGCCGCCTGACACGCCCGTGCGCCGGCCCCCGGGGATGAGGGGCCGGCGCACGGGCGCGGTGTCACTGGGTGACGCAGGTGTTCCCGGCGGCCGGGTTGGCGAGGCCCACCACGTTGACGCTGTTGCCGCAGAGGTTGAGGTCGACGCCGATCGGAATCTGGACGACGTCGCCCGACAGCACACCCGGACTGTTGTACGCCACGCCGGTCGTCGGGCCGGGGTCGGCCGCGTGGGCTGCGGTCGCGCCCGTCAGGGCGAGGAAACCGGCGAGAACGGCTGTGGTGGCAAAGCTGCGCAGACGCATGAGGTACCTCACTGCTAGACGTTGGGACACCTCCATCTCACCGGCACCCGCCCGAACCCGCCCGCCCGGTTACGCCGTCCGCCCCGACCTCCACCGAACCGGCCCAATGCGGCGGCTCGCGGCCGCGCCCGCTTGCCCCGCGGTAGCGCGACGCCCCCGTCGCCCGCCGGGAGGACTCCGGCGGGCGACGGGGGTGGTCGGTGGGCGACGGGGGTGGTCGGTGGGGTTCAGGCGGTGGTGGGGAAGCGGTCCCAGACGCGGTGGGCGGCCAGCAGCGGGGTGAGCTGGTCCAGGGCGTCGGGACCGGTGCCGGTGGTGATGACGCCGGGGGCGCCGGCGGGGATGCCGGCGGATTCGAGGGCGGTGTGGCCGCCGTTCCAGGCGCCGATCGCCTTGCCGTGGCGGAAGGCCTCGGACAGCAGGAGGCCGATCCGCGGGTCGTGCGCGTTGCCCCGGGTCGGGTCGGCCTTGGCGTCGCGGGCGCCGTAGGCGTCGTCGCCCACCGCCGGGGAGCCGGCGAGGAGGATCGCGTCGAACTCCACGGACCGCGCGGTGACGTAGGTGCGCTGCACGGTCAGCGCGTCCGGGCCGGTGCCGAGGGTGCCGCCGGTCGGGGCGATGACGAGGGGGACCATGCCGCCGTCGAGGACGGACTGCCGTACGGCCCGTACGCCGTCGAGGTCGGCGTCGGGGCCGGCGACGATGCCGATGACCCGGCCGTCGGTGGGCCAGGTGCGGCCGACCTGGGAGAGGGCGGGGCTGGGCGCCACGTCGGCGAGCGGCTCGGTCGGCTTCGGCTCGGGCAGGCCGAGTCCCGCGGCGACGCCCGCGCACAGTTCGGGGTCGATGTTCGCGAGGACCTGCAGCCCGCGCTCCCGGACGGCCTGTTCGTAGCACTTGCCGAGTTCGAAGGTGTAGGCGCCGATGATGTGTTCGCGCTCCACCGGGCTCATGCTCAGCCAGAACCTGCGGGCCTGGCTGAAGTGGTCGGCGAACGTCTCCGGGGCCTCGCGGACCTTGGTGGCCTCCGGGACGCGGACGGGGGCCTCGACGAACGCGCCGTTGTCCGCGCCCGCGGTGAACGGGCAGCCGCCGTCGAGGGAGTTGGGCCGGTAGGGGGCCACTCCCCGGTGTACGGCCGTCTGGTGCATGCCGTCGCGCAGCATGTCGTTGACCGGCGCGTGCGGCCGGTTGATCGGGATCTGTGCGAAGTTGGGGCCGCCCAGACGGCTGATCTGGGTGTCCAGGTAGGAGAACAGGCGCCCGGAGAGCAGCGGGTCGTCGGTGATGTCGACGCCCGGGACGAGGTGCCCGGGGTGGAAGGCCACCTGCTCGGTCTCGGCGAAGAAGTTCGACGGGTTGCGGTTGAGGGTGAGGCGCCCGACCGGCTGCACGGGGGCGAGTTCCTCGGGGACGATGTTCGTCGGGTCCAGCAGGTCGATGCCCTCGAACATCTGGTCAGGGGTGTCGGGGAAGGTCTGGATGCCCAGTTCCCACTCCGGGTAGGCGCCGGCCTCGATGGCGTCGGCGAGGTCCCGGCGGTGGAAGTCTGGGTCGACGCCGCCGATGATCTGCGCCTCCTCCCACACCAGGGAGTGCACGCCCAGCTTGGGCTTCCAGTGCCACTTCACCAGCGTGGTGTTTCCCTCGGCGTCGACGAGGCGGAAGGTGTGGATGCCGAAGCCCTCCATGGTGCGGAAGGAGCGCGGGATGCCCCGGTCGGACATGTTCCACAGCACGTGGTGGGTGGCCTCGGTGTGCAGAGTGACGAAGTCCCAGTGGGTGTCGTGGGCGCTCTGCGCCTGCGGGATCTCCCGGTCCGGGTGCGGTTTGGCGGCGTGCACGATGTCGGGGAACTTGACGGCGTCCTGGATGAAGAAGACCGGGATGTTGTTGCCGACCAGGTCGAAGACGCCCTCGCTGGTGTAGAACTTCGTCGCGAACCCACGTGTGTCGCGGACGGTGTCGGCGGAGCCGCGGGAGCCGAGCACGGTGGAGAACCGCACGAAGACGGGGGTCTCCACGTCCTGGGCGAGGAAGGCCGCCTTGGTCACGGACGTGGCGGTGCCGTAGCTGGTGAAGATGCCGTGCGCGGCGGCGCCTCGGGCGTGGACGACGCGTTCGGGGATGCGTTCGTGGTCGAAGTGCGTGATCTTCTCGCGCAGATGGTGGTCCTGCAGCAGCACCGGGCCGCGCGGGCCGGCCTTCAGCGAGTGGTCGGTGTCGTACAGCCGGGTACCCTGGGCGGTCGTCAGGTAGTCGCCGCTCTGCGCCATGCGGGCCTGTGCGGCGCCGGTGGGCTGTCCGGTCGGCGAGACCGTGTCGGGGCCGCTCTGGTCGGGCTTGGGCGGCAGGGGCTCACGGGGTTCGGTGGGTTCGGCGACCGACGGCGACTCGGGGCCCGGCTTGCCGGGGATGCCGTCCTCGGGGCCCGTGCCGTCACCCTGCACGGCCTGGGCGACCTTGTCCGCCGCCCGCTTCAGGGGGTTCGTCTCGCTCATCGCTACGCATTTCCTTCGCTGGTCACGGGGGTGTTCGGTCGCGACGCGAGGCCCTGCGGCGAGGATCGTGCCGTCGTACGGCGGCGTACGGCCGTCTCGGCACCGCTTCGGCACAGCCGTCGGCCCCCGGGGGAACCGGGAACCCGCGGGCCCCACTGCCGGGCGGGTCCAACTGCCGCCCGCCGGAGTTCTGTTGAGGAAGGGCCGGTGTCTTGACCCCGAGGACAGGGGGGTACCCGGCTGCCCGCATACGACACCTTAGGCGCTGCGGTCCCGGCCCGCAGTGCGGGCGCCGCCGGGTCAGGGACGGTCCCGACCGTGGTGCACCCGCCGCGCACTCCAAACTCCGGGTGCCCGTGTGCGACCGTCCCGGGACCTGCCTGCCAGGCCCCGGGACGGCGGGCGGACGCCGGGGTCAGGGGAACGAGGTCACCTTGGACGGGACGGTGCTCGTGCCCGAGGTGGCGGGACCCGTGTCGTTCACGACGTGGGCGTACTGGCCCTTGCCGCCGAGGGAAATCACCATCAGGTCGTGCATCCGGATGCCGGGCCCGGCCGGGACCTGGAAGCCCCGGTCCTGGACGATGCCGGGGTCGGCCGTGTAGTTGCAGTAGCTGCCCAGGCCCCACGCCTCGTGGGTGGTCACCGAGTCGGCCACCTTGTAGGCGGCGTAGCCGACGCTGCCGTCGTGGGTGACGGCGGCCGCGTTCGGGGCGTCGTAGGCCTTCTCGTTCTGGAAGAAGACGGTCCGGCCCCGTTCGCCGCTCCAGTAGACGTCGTACTTGTTGAAGTGTTCGACGAACAGGCCGGTGGCCAGCACGTCGTCGCCGTTGACCCGCAGGCCGTAGTCGGCGCGGTTGGTCTCCCAGCCGACTCCGCTGCCGTGGTCGGCGCGCCAGATCCACGTGTGGTCGACGACCACGTCGTCGCTGTCGATGGCGACCGCGTCGGTGGCGAGGGCGGGTCCGGCGCCGCCGACGCGGATGAACACGTCCTGCATGGTGGTGGGGTCGGCCGCGTGGTCGGCGCCGGAGCCGGGCGTGCCGATCCGCAGGAGTGTGTCGGACTTGACGGGTCCGGCGTCGATGAGGAAGCCGGCGAGCCGGACGCCGTCGACGTCGGCGACGTGCATCGCGTCGACGCCGTTGTCGGGGACGAGGGTGGCGAGGCCCAGGCCGAGGACGACGGTGTCCGGGCGGGTGATGTCGATGGTCCGGTCGAGGTGGTAGATGCCCGGGGTGAACAGCAGGTTGAGGCCCTGGTCGAGCGCCTGGTCGATGGTGGCGGCGGTGGCGCCGGGCTTGACGACGTAGAACCGGTCGAGCGGGAGCGACGTGCCCGCGTCGGCCGGCCAGGACACGCCGCGCGCGTTCGTGCGCTTCGAGGGGACGAACACCTTGTAGGCGGAGCCGTCGAGGTAGAGGAACGGCTTCTCCCGGGAGACGGGTGTGGTGTCGAGAGTGGTGTACGGACCGCTGTCGAAGTTGGTCGCGGGGGCGCCCTGGACTCCGGAGAAGGTCATGTTCCACACGCCGTTGGTCCAGCCGCCGACGGAGCTGTCCCGGGTGTACCACTGCTGCTGGGAGTACGGGCCGACGGTGCCGTCGATCTTCGAGTCGGCGATGTAGCCGCCGGAGGCCCAGCCGTAGCCGTTCGGGGCGAGGTCGAGGCCGCCTTCGACGTGGATGCGGCGGAAGGGCGCGGCCTGGGCGACGGCCCAGCGGTCGGTGCCGTTCGACGGCCTGATGGCCAGGTTCTCCACCGAGCGCCAGAAGTTCTGGGTGGCGTTTCCGGCGTTCCACCCCGCGTCCACGGTGACGTCGCCGTTGATCTGTGTGTCGTCGGGGTTCAGGCCGAGGCCGGAGATGGAGGTGTAGAAGCCGATCTGGGCGTTGATGCCGTTGTAGGTGCCGGGTTTGAGCAGGAACTGGTAGCGGCCGGTGCCGAACTGGGCGGACTCCTGCTGCCGGAAGACGTCGTCGAACTTCTGCTGGAGGTTCGGGGTGGAGGGGTCGACGACGATCACATTGGGGCCGAGGTCGCCGCCGCCCTGGACGGGCGGGGTGCCGGTGGCGGAGGTGTGCACGGCGACCTCCCACAGGGAGTAGCCGTAGCCGGTGCCGCGGGCGGTGCCGTGGACGCGGACGTAGCGGCCGGGGCCGCTGACGTCGTAGGAGGCCGTGCCGCCGGTCGCGCCGGTGACGGTCTTCAGGTCGGTCCAGGTCTGTCCGTCGGTGGAGGCCTGGAGCTGGAAGTCCTTGCCGTAGGCGGTCTCCCAGTCGAGGTCGATGCCGCACAGGTCCTGGACCGAGCCGAGGTCGACCTGGAGCCACTGCGGGTCCGCCGCCTGGCTGGACCAGCGGGTGTGGGTGTCGCCGTCGAAGGCGGCGGAGGCGGGTGTGCCGGCGTTCTCGGTGGAGGAGGCGGTGGCGGGCCTGCCCCGGGCGGCGTCGGAGGTGTCGCAGCCGGGCTGGGCGGCGGCCGGGGTTCCGAACACCTGGAACTCCCAGAGGGAGTAGCCCCACGGCGTGGCGCGGTGGACGCCGAGCATCCGGATGTACCGGCCCTGGCCGGACACGTCCAGGGTGTCGGTGCCGCCGTCGCCGCCGGTGACGGACTTCAGGTCGGTCCAGGTGGTGCCGTCGTCCGAGATCTGGACCTTGTAGTCCTTGCCGTAGGCGGTCTCCCAGTCGAGGACGACCCGGGTGACGGAGGCGGTGGTTCCCAGGTCGACCCGGAGCCACTGGTCGTCGGTGGCGGCCGAGGACCAGCGGGTGGCGGTGTCGCCGTCGACCGCGGCGTGGGCGGTGGTGCCGGGGTTCTCCTCGGAGGAGGCGGTGGCGGTCCTGCCCTGCGACAGGGGGGTGTCGGCCGCGGCGGCGGCCGGTGGATGGGTGGCGGGCAGGCAGAGCAGGGCCGCGGTGACGGCCAGCGCGGCGCCCAGGGATCTCAGTCTCATACGACGGCTCCATGAAGTCTGGGGAGGTCATGGGTCATGGGGGGTCAAGGAGCTGACCCGAGTGCTTAGTTCATGATTTGATTTAAGGGATGAATCAAATGCACGGCAAGCCTTCGGAGCGAAAATCACGGAACGCGGCCCCGGGCGGAGGTGTCCGCTCGGGGCCACGTGACCTGTCGTCAGGCCGGTCGGTCAGTGGCCGGGTGCCCGGCCGTGGCCGCCGGCCGGGATCAGGGTCAGGGTCTGCTCGGCGGCCGTGCGGCCGGCGCCGACGGGGCTGCCACTGTGGTCGGTCCAGGTGCGCACCGGGGTGGTCTCGGCGTGCCGGCCGGTGGTTCCGGAGAGGCCGAGGGTGAGGCCGCTGTAGCGGTTGACGAGGCGGCAGGTGCCGTCGTGGGAGGCGCTGGGGATCACGAACCACTGCTGTCCGACGGCCGGCCCGCCGGCCGGCGCCGGGGTGACGGTCGGCCGTGCGCCCCAGGCCCGGCCGGAGGCGGCCGCGGAGTCGACGCCCAGCAGGTGGTGGCGGGCGTCGGCGATGGTGAAGGCGCCGTCACCGGTGGGCGTGAAGGTCCAGGTCGCGCGGGCCGAGCGGATGCCGGCCGCGACCGAGGTGGTGGCGGAGCCGTGCCGGGCCGCGGCGAGGACCCGGCCCGCACCGCTCGCGATGCGGTAGGCCGTGCCGGTCCGCACGGGCGGCGCGGACCGCCCGGAGGAGTCGACGGTGACGTCGACGTACTCGCCGTAGGCACCGTTGGAGCAGCCGAAGGAGCAGTACGAACGGAAGGTCCGGCCGACGACGGCCGACCCGGTCCGGCCGGCGCCGTCGAGGAACCAGCGGTACCAGGACGCGTCGGTGTAAGCGCCGGTGTCCCCGATGCGGCGCCACTTCGGGTGGGCCAGGTCGTCGGTGGCGTAGAAGTACTGCGGTGAGTCGCCGCTCTGGTCGACGGCCTGCGGTTCGCCGATGTAGAGGCCGAGGTACGCGTCGTAGGCGATGTTCATGACGAACAGCGGGGAGGTCGGCGGCATCTTCCCGGCCGCGATCTGCTCGGCGGCGGTCCCGGTGTTCGCCGGGTCGTACTCGTCGGCGGCGGGGGTGTATCCGGTCGGGTGGCCGGCGTCCACGGGGACGAGGTTGCTCTCCTTGCCCCCGGTGCCGGGCTGCGACCAGGAGCCGTCGTACCACTTGCGCCACGAGCCGGGCGCCATCTTGGCGGAGATCGGCGCGCGGGCCACGTGCTCGTAGAACGCCTTCCAGCCGCCGTTCTTGTCGACGATCCGGGAGCCGTAATAGACGTAGAAGTAGCCGGAGGCGGTGTCGACGAAGAGGCGCTGGTCGCCGTCGCCGTAGGAGTACGTCTGGTTCGGGAAGGCCGTGGTGTCGCCCCGCTTCGTGCTGTACGGCGAGGTGAGGACGTGGTCCTCGATGGTCCAGGTGCGGCCGCGGTCGGTGGAGACGGCGTAGTCGATGGCGTCGTAGTGCAGTCCGTCGCCGAAGGGCTGCGGCGTGAACTCGTTGTGCACCAGGCCGTACCAGTCACCGGTGTCGGGGTCGATCCACACGCCGGACAGGTCGCAGTAGTTCTTCTGGGCGTAGCCCGAGCCGCTGGGGGCGTACGTCGCCTCGCGGCCGGTCGGGCTGTTGTCGCACCGCCAGGTGGTGTCGTCGTTCCGGTCGTCGGGGTTGGCCGGGTTCACCGCCTTGCTGAGCCTGTTGTCGAACGTGGCGGTGTCGAAGTCGGTGCCGGTGTAGAAGTCCCACGAGCGGGGGTCGTCGGCGCCGTACAGCGCGGCGGACTGCTGGTAGTGGAAGGTGCCGTCCCGGTCGGTGAAGGGGGTGGCGGGGGTGTCCGTGGGGTTGGCGAACGGTACCGGTGTCCCCACGGTCACGTCGTACACCGGGGTGGCCGCGGACGCCGGGGTGGCCGCGGACGCCAGTGACGGTGTGCCGCCGCCGAGGGCCAGGGCGACGGCGGCCGCGGCCATGGCGCCGCCTGCTCTGCGGAAGAGTCGCACGGGTGCTCCTAGTTGCGTTGCGAGAGGTGCCGGACCAGTCGCACGAACGATCCGGCCCGGCGCCGCTCCCCTGCAATGGACTCCAGTGCTCCGCCTCTTGCACTTTCGCGGGCGCTGCGGCGGCTCAGTCCTCCCCGGCAGCGGCGGCGAGGTCGGTGTCCCAGGCGAGTTGGCGGTGCAGTGCGTCGTCCTCCGCGCGGGGGGAAGGAACCGGCGCGCCGGGACGGCCCGGGATGCTGGTGCCGCGGGAGATTCCGCCGCTGACGATGATGTTGTGCTCCACGCGCGGGCGTCGGCAGCTGTCGTAGAGGGCGAAGGCGGTGCGTGGGCCGGAGCTGTCCCGCAGGGCCTTGGCCAGGATCACGGCGTCCTCCAGCGCCATCGAGGCCCCCTGTCCGGTCGCCGGTGAGGCCGCGTGGGCCGCGTCGCCGATGAGCAGCGTGCGGCCGGTGTGCCACGGCGTGCCGAGCGGCGTCTCGGTGGCGTTGGTGACCATGACGCTGGTGGAGGCGGCGACGATACCGGCGGCGGGGGTGCAGTCCTTGCTCAGCAGGGACACCAGCCGGTCCCGCCACAGGTCCGGTTCGCTCCGGGCGAGTTCGCGTGCGGTCAGCGGTCCGCCGGCGACACGTGCGAACCAGTACGTTTCCCCCGCCGGGGACACCGCGAAGCCGAAGGCGGCCTCGCTGCCGCGGACCATGGTGATGTGTCCGGTGCCGTCGGTGACGGGTGCGCTGTCGGCGTAGCCGTAGAAGACGCGCTGGCCGGCATGGCCGGGACGGGTACCGGGGGCGATCAGCCGGCGGACTGTGGAGTTCAGGCCGTCCGCGCCGATCAGGACGCCGCCGGTGGCGGTGGTTCCGTCGGCGAAGCCGGCGGTGACGCCGTCCGGGCTGTCCGTCAGGGAGACGAGCCGGGCGCCGTGCCGCAGAGGGATGCCCCGGCGGACGGCCTCGGCCCGCAGGGCGGCGTTCAGTTCGCCCCGCCGCAGGCAGCGGTAGCGCAGCGCCGGGTCGGTCACCTCCCCCAGGGGCGCATGGGCGAGTTCGGCGCCCCGGGCATCCAGCACGCGCAGCGAAGTCAGCGGAAATCCGACGGCCGTGACGGCGTCACCGGCGCCGAGTTCGGCAAGGGCGCGCATGCCGTTGCTCGCGAGGGTCAGGAACGCTCCGATGTCCTCGGCCCCGTCGGGGTACGCCTCGAACACCGACACCTCGCATCCGGCCTTGCGCAGGCCCAGCGCGGCCGCGGTTCCTGCGATCCCACCACCGACCACCACTGCCCTCCTCGGATCCGACATGATCACGTTCCCTCCCGTCGCCGACATGGGCCGCCCCTCATCCAAGGGCAGACGCGGGGGCGTTCGCAGTGCGGGGGCCCGGATCAGGACACGGGACAGCGCAGACCGATGGGCCGCCCGTGCGAGCGCGGTGCAGCGGGGCCGGGAGCTGAGACCCCGACGCCACCCGGGTGGTTCGGGCCGCGGCCGGTTCACGTGCTGGGCGGGGGGGCGCCGCTGATCTGTCCGTACAGGTTGGTGACGCCGCCGGCCGGCGGGTGGCCGCCGATGCCGGTGAGTGGTCGGTGGCGCCCAAGCGTTCTACGGGTGGGGGCGCGCTCGCCCGGCCGGGGCGGGGTTCGCGGGGCGCGCCTCCGGTTGGTCCACTCGGGTTCCGTGCGCCTGCCGGACGACGTCACGGCGGTGTGCCCTCGTGTCCGTCGCGTCCGGATGGGCCATGTTGCTGACGGTCAAGCCGATCTACTGCGTGCGATGCGAAGGAGGCCCGGGGTGGGCGAACTGTACATCGACGGTGAGTGGACACCCGCGGCGGCCGGCGGAATCCGGGAGGTGGTCAACCCCTACGACGCCTCCGTCATCACCACCGTCGACGAGGCGGACGCCACGGACGCGGACCGCGCGGTCCGCGCCGCGCGCCGCGCCTTCGTGGAGGAGGACTGGGCGAGCGCACCCACCCGCCGCCGTGCCGATCTCCTGCTGCGCGTGCACGACCTGTTGCTGCGCGACAAGGAGGAGATCGCCCGCACCGAGACCCTCGACACGGGAAAGACACTGGCCGAGGCGCGGATCGACGTGGAGGATGTGGCGAACGCCTTCCGGTATTTCGCCGAGGTCGCGGGCAAGGACGGCGGCCGGGTCGTGGACGTCGGACCGGATGTCCTCAGCCGCGTCGTCTATCAGCCGGTCGGTGTCTGCGTGCTCATCGCCCCCTGGAACTACCCCCTGCTGCAGGCCTCCTGGAAGGTGGCGCCGGCGCTGGCCGCCGGAAACACCTTCGTCCTCAAGCCCAGTGAGATCACACCGCTCACCACCATCGCCATGATCCGGCTCATCGAGGAGGCCGGCGCGCCGCCCGGCGTCGCCAACCTGGTGCTGGGATCCGGGGCGACCGTGGGCGCGGCCCTGACCGCTCATCCGGAGGTCGACCTGGTCTCCTTCACCGGTGGCCTGACCACCGGACGGGCCATCATGGCCAGCGCCGCCGAGGGACCGAGGAACATCGCCCTGGAACTCGGTGGCAAGAATCCCAACATCGTCTTCGAGGACACCGACTTCGCCGCCGCCGTGGACCACGCGCTCGAGGCCGCCTTCCTGCATTCCGGACAGGTCTGCTCCGCCGGTTCGCGTCTGCTGGTGCAGGACGGGCTGCACGACCGGTTCGTCGACGCCCTCGCCGAGCGCGCACGTGCGATCCGGCTCGGGAGCGGCCTCGAAGAGGGTACCGAGAGCGGTCCCCTCAGTTCCGCCGGACACCGCGAAAAGGTCGAACGCTACATCGCCATCGCCCAGGAGGAGGGCGCCCGGCTCGTCACCGGGGGCACCCGTCCCGACGACCCCGTCCTGAGCAGGGGCTTCTTTCTGCTGCCGACCATTTTCGCCGACTGTGACCGGTCCATGCGCATCGTCCGGGAGGAGGTCTTCGGCCCGGTCGTCACCGTCGAGCGCTTCCGCACCGAGGACGAGGCTGTGGAAGCGGCCAACGACACGCGCTACGGCCTGGCCGGCGGGGTGTGGACGTCCGACGCGGGCCGCGCCCAGCGTGTCGCCCAGCGGCTGCGCCACGGCACCGTGTGGATCAACGACTTCCACCCCTATGTGCCGCAGGCCGAGTGGGGCGGCTTCGGCCGCTCAGGCGTCGGACGCGAACTGGGCCCGACCGGCCTGCGTGAGTACCAGGAGGCCAAGCACATCTACCAGAACCTGGCGCCGGCCCCCTCCGGCTGGTTCAAGGGCTGAGGCATGAGCACTGCGCCCGCCCACGGCACGAAGGCCTCCGAAGAAAGGCTTCATATGCCCGCCACCACGGCCCACCACGTCGAACACGCCTACGACTACGTCGTCGTCGGCGGGGGCACCGCCGGATGCGTACTCGCCGCCCGCCTCAGCGAGGATCCCGACTGCCGCGTCTGCGTCGTCGAGGGCGGCCCCAGCGACGTCGGCGACGACCGGATCCTGCACCTGCGCAACTGGATCAACCTGCTCGGCTCGGAATTCGACTACGGCTACACGACGGTTGAGCAGCCGCACGGCAACTCCCACATCCTGCACTCACGTGCACGCGTGCTCGGCGGCTGCTCCTCCCACAACACGCTGATCAGCTTTCTGCCGCTGCCGCAGGACCTCGACGACTGGGTGGCCCGCGGCTGCGCCGGCTGGGACCCTGCGACGATCCTCCCCTACCGCGACCGGCTGCGCACGCGGATCGTCCCGGTGGCCGAGGCCGACCGCAACCCCATCGCCAAGGACTTCGTCACCGCCGCCCACCGCGCCCTCGGCGTTCCCGTCATCGACGACTTCAACGCCGAGCCCTTCGCCGACGGCACCGGCTTCTTCTCACTGGCTTACCAGCCCGCAGGCAATCTGCGCTCCTCTGCTTCCGTCGCCTACCTCCACCCCGTCATGGACCGGCCCAACCTCACACTGCTGCTGGAGACATGGGCCCACCGATTGCTCACCGACAGCGACGGGAGGCTGACCCGCGTCGCGGTGCGCGGCGCCGACGGTCAGGAGAGCACCGTGCGCGCCGAACGCGAACTCCTGCTGTGCGCCGGCGCCATCGACACCCCCCGCCTGCTGCTGTTGTCAGGCATCGGACCGGCCGATGACCTGCGCGGCCTCGGGATCGATGTCCTGGTCGACCTGCCAGGCGTCGGTGAGAACCTGCTTGACCACCCGGAATCCGTGATCCTCTGGGAGACCTCGGGTCCGCTGCCGCCCAACTCCGCCATGGACTCCGACGCCGGTCTCTTCCTGCGCCGCGACACCGGACAACCGCGCCCGGACCTGATGTTCCACTTCTACCAGGTACCGTTCACAGTCAACACCGAGCGCCTGGGATACACCGTTCCCGAGCACGGGGTGTGCATGACACCGAACGTTCCACGCGCACGCTCCACGGGCCGTATGTGGCTGCGCAGCGCCGACCCGGCCGAACACCCGGCGCTGGACTTCAGGTACTTCACCGACCCCGGAGGCCATGACGAGCGCACCATCGTGGACGGTCTGAGGGTGGCCCGCGAGGTCGCCGCGACCGATCCGCTGCGCGGCTGGCTGGTCCGGGAGGTCGCTCCCGGACCGGACGTCACATCCGACACCGACCTGTCGGAGTACGGGCGCCGTGCGGCCCACACCGTCTATCACCCGGCGGGCACCTGTCGAATGGGGGCCCCGGACGACCCTATGGCCGTCTGCGATCCCGAGTTGAGACTGCGCGGCGTCGAGGGCGCGCGGATCGTCGACGCGTCCGTCTTCCCGACGATGCCCACCATCAACCCCATGGTGACCGTCCTGCTCGCCGCAGAGCGCGCCGCCGATCTCGTCACCGGCCGTCTTGGCCACGCCGGCCAGGAGTCCGGACGGTGACCAGTCAGCACCCCGCCGTACCGGCGGCCGGCGGGTCTCCAGGCGAGCCGGGTTCGGAGTTCCGCAAGGACATGGGCCCCTGGGCGAACTTCGCCCTCGGCTTCACCTACCTCTCCCCCGTGGTGAGCACCTACACCCTCTTCGGCACCGCGCTGGCCACCGGCGGACCGCCGATGATCTGGGCGTTCCTGCTCGCCGGCTGCGGGCAGTTCCTCGTCGCGCTCGTCTTCGGCGAGATCGTCGCCCAGTACCCCATTGCCGGGGGTGTCTACCCCTGGGCGCGGCGGCTGTGGGGAAAGCGCTGGGCGTGGATGACCGGCTGGGTGTACATGTGGGCGCTGCTGGTCACCATCACCTCCGTGGCCTACGGGGCCGGTCCCTACATCGCCATCCTCTTCGGGTTCAGCCCCACCGTGCACACCACCGTGCTGTGCACCGCGGTACTCATCGCCGTCGCCGTACTGATCAACTACGCGGGCACCAAGGCACTGTCCGCGGCCGCCTTGATCGGTTTCACCGGCGAGCTCGTCGGCGCCCTGGTCGTCGGCGTGTACCTGCTGTCCACCCACCGCGCCCACGGCATCGGCGTCATTTTCGACAGCTACGGCACCGAAGGCAACGGCTCATACCTTCCGGTGTTCCTCGCCGCCGCCATCATCGGCTTCTACCAGTACTACGGCTTCGAGGCCTGCGGTGACACCGCCGAGGAGGTCGCTCACCCCGGCCGCGTCATCCCCCGCGCGATGCGGCGCACCATCTACATCGGCGGTGCCGCGGCCACGTTCACCTGCATGTCGCTGCTGCTGTCGGTCACCGACTACCACGCGGTGATCTCCGGCAAGGACTCCGACCCGGTGGTGCACCTGCTGCGCGATGCCATGGGCGACGTCGGCGCCCGGCTGGTGATGGCTGTCGTGCTGATCTCGTTCCTGTCGTGCACGATCAGTCTCCAGGCCGCGGCCGGGCGGCTCATCTACTCCTATGCCCGCGATCAGATGATCGTGGGGCACCGGTTGCTGCGGCGGTTCTCCCCCGCCCGGGCCGTGCCCGGCTACGCGCTGCTGGTGGCCGCCGTAGTACCGATGCTCATCGCATTCGGCTCGCTCGTCTCCAACGACGCCCTCACCAAGATCGTCTCCTTCGCCATCCTCGGGATCTACGCCTCGTTCCAGATGGTGGTGCTGGCCGCACTGCGGGCCCGGCTGAAAGGGTGGCGGCCCCAAGGGGAGTTCACCCTGGGGCGCTGGGGCCTGGTGGTGAACGCCGTCGCACTGGCCTACGGCGTCTTCGCGATCATCAACATCTCCTGGGCCCGCAACCCCCAGGAGCCTTGGTACGACAACTGGATCGTCCTGCTGTGCGGCGCAGTGGTGGCCGGCTCCGGCCTGTTGTACATGTTCACCACCCACCACTACGGCCGCGGGGACGCGCCGGCCGGAGACGCCGTCCCGACGCGGTGATCCCCGCGTGCCTTCGTCCGCGCTCCGGGCCGTCGGGCCGGCGGCCCGGATGGCGCACGTGCCGCGGGCGTGACCGTCCATCTCGTCGGGGGCGGCGAAGGCGTGGCCATGTCCGGGTGCGGGCACCGCCCGCCCACGGCGCGTGGCGGCGAGAACGGGCGACGGCCCTGAGGCCAGAGGGGAACAAGCTGGTCACGTCACACCGAGGATGGCGCGGCGTAGGGGCAGCGCCGTGCCGGGACAGCCAGTTCCGGGGCTACCTCGCCGTCTCGGCGGCTGCGGGGCCGGCACCCGACGGTTGTGTGCCGGTGCTGCCGAACCGGATGCCCTTGGCCTCCTTGCCGACCGCGCTCAGCACGATCATCAGGGCCAAGGCGGGCACCACAGTCCACCCCAACGCCGCCGGATAGCCGTGATGCTCGGCGATGGCCTCCTGGAGCGGCAGGTTGAGGGCGGCGATCAGGCTTCCGAGCTGGTAGGTCTCGTCCCCGCTTCGTTCGCCGAGCGACCCCGTCGCCGGAGCTCCCTCTCCACCCAGCGAGCCATAGAGTTTGCGCAGGGGCACCGTCAACCACGCTTTCGTCGGGGATCGTTGTACCCGGACTTGGCGGCTGACTCTGGTGGACGACCGTGCGCCGGGCACCCGAAACACCACCGGCGCGCTCGGCGCAGTGTGCGGTTGTGCCGGCTCACTGCTCAGGGGCGCGCCGACTCCGGCATCCGCAGCACCGCGTCGCGGACGGTGTGATCGCGGAGGCGGGCAGCCCGCCGATCCGGCCGGAGGTCACCTCTGCGACTTCGTCAGCGTCAGTGCGCAGCCGCAGGGCACGACCGAGAGTGTTCCCGACGGCAGGCGAGGGATTGGCCTCCCGCCGCGCTCCAGACGGATGCACGAGAAGGAAGCAGGCGGGGCGCGAGGGGGCGCACAAGAGCATGCATCGGACGCAGGGGGGCCGATGGGAGCCGGGGCCGTGCCCTGACGCCCCGGCCGCACCGGCCGACACCCAGCCGTGATGGGTCTTTCGCCGGGAAACCGGGTACTCCCGGGCCATGCGGGTGAGTGTGGTGGACGCGGGGTCGAACACAGTGCGACTGGTGATCGCGGACGTGGAGGGCGGTGTGCCGCTGCCCGTGCACACGGTCAAGTGGAAGCTGAGGCTGTCGGAACAGGCCGGACCGGACGGCTCCCTCGGCGAGGAGGCGGTGGAGCGGCTGGTGAAGGCCGTGGCCGCGGCTGGGGCGACCGCGCGGCACTGGAGGGCGACCGGCCCGCTGGCGTTCGCGACAGCCGTGGTACGCAACGCGCCCAACCGGGAGGAGGTGCTGCACCGGGTGGCGGCGGGCACCGGTATCCGGATGTGCACCCTGCCCGGGGAGACCGAGGCGGCGCTGACCTTCCTGGCCGCCCGCCGCTGGCTGGGCTGGAACGCGGGGCCCCTCGCGCTGCTCGACATCGGCGGCGGCTCTCTGGAGGTGGCCTTCGGGCGTGGCCGGCTGCCCGACTTCGCGGCCTCCGTGCCGCTCGGTGCGAACCGGCTGACGCAGGAGTTCCTCTCCGCCCAGGATCCGCCCGGGCGGGCGGAGTTGAAGGCGCTTCGCCGCAGGGTCCGGCACGAGTTGCGGGACGTGGCCGCCCGGATCCGCTGGGAGGGCCCGCGCACCGCCGCCGTCAGCTCCCGTACGTTCCAGCAGCTGGCCCGGCTGTGCGGGGCTGCCCCCGGTCGGGAGGGGCTGTTCGTGCGGCGGGAGATGCAGCGCCGGGACCTGCGCGGGGCGGTGCACACCCTGGCCGGGCTGCCCGCCGCCGAGCGCGCCCAACTGCCGGGCATTTCCGCACCGCGCGCCGGCCAGAGCCTGGCCGGCGCGGTCGTGGGGCACACGGCGCTGAAGCTCATGGGGCTGCGGCGGGTCGTCGTCAGCCCGTGGGCGATCCGCGAGGGTGTGCTGCTGCGCTACATCGAGGACGGCGCCGGCTGGTGGACGGACGTCACGGCGGCCGACGACGCGCCCCCGCCCGCCCCGGCCGCCGCCCTGCGTATCGCCGCACCCCCGGTGTAGGCCGGACTCCGCCCTGGACGGCATCATGCTGACGGTGCCCGACGGCCGGCTGCCGTGCGGGGTCGGGCCCTCCGGCTGCGCCGAGTCCTCGCTGCCGCGCACCATCGCGGCTGGTGGCCGGCTTCTGCCGGCCGGCTGCCCGGGCAGGAGGGCGCGGGCACGGTCACGGTCGGCGGGACACCGGTGAGCCGGGTGCCCGCCCGGCTCGCGGTCGTCTTCCAGCACTACGGCCGCTCGCACAACCATCGTCTTCGTCCCCCGTCACATCGCCGAGAGCGTGTACGGGCCTCTCCCGCTTCGCACAGGGTGCGCGGAGGTGGGGCGGCCGGTGCGCTAGGGCGGCACCGGTGCCGCACCGCGGGCGGCGACGCGCGAGGGGTGACCCCGCCGCGGGGGAGCGGCGGGGCCACCCCGGAGTGCGGTCCGGCGATCAGTCCAGGTCGCGCACCTTGAAGGTGTAGATGCCGCGGCCGTGCGTGGCCGCGTACAGCGTGCGGCCGTCGGGGCTCGTCTTCAGCTGGAGCACGGCGACCGCCGGGAGGTTGCCGACGCGCTGCCAGTGGGTGCGGCCCGGGGCCCGGTAGACGACGCCGAGGTCGGTGGCGACGGCGAGGCCGCCGTTCGCCGTGACGACGGCGGAGTCGGCGGGCACGTCGGGCAGGTTCGCCGAGACGTCCTTCCAGGTGGTGCCGCCGTCGGTGGACTCGAAGACGTGGCCGACGCCCGCGCCGGGGCCCTCGGTCCAGGCCCGGGAGAAGCCGTTGACCGTGAGGAACACGTGGTCGGCGTTCCTCGGGTCGATGGCGAAGCCGCTGAGGTAGCGGTTGGGCACGGTGCCGTCCGCCGGCAGGCTGATGTCGTGCCAGCCGGTACCGTCCGCGTTGCCTACGGCGATGCCGCGGGCGAAGCCCTGGTTGTTGCAGGGTCCGCACCAGGCCGCGTACACCTTGCCGCCGGAGGCGGCGACGGCGGTCGCGGTGCGGCCCTCGCCGAGGTCGTACAGGCCCTTCCACTCGGCGCCGCTGCGGATGGCGTAGCCGTGGGTCTGCGCCCAGATGTGGCGGCCGCCGGCGATCCAGGTGTCGCTGTTCTTCATGTCGGCCGCGAGGGGGGCGATGAAGCGGGCCTCGCTGGTGGCGTTGTCCGGCGGGGCGACGGAGTAGGAGGTCGCCTTGCTCGGGTCGGTGGTCCAGCTGCCGTCGTTGACGGCGCAGTTCTGGGTGACCTGGACGGCGAGGTACACGTACTCCTGGGCGATGTCGCACCCGTTGGCGGGGTCGGTGAGGGTGTCGCCGCCGTCACCGCCGAAGTTGGAGCCCATGATCTTGTCGTTGCTGCGCAGGAGGGACTGGCCGTTGTCCTGGAGGCCGCCGGTGACGGACACCCCGCCGTGGTCGAGGTCCTTGCCGATGCCGACGGAGTAGTACTGGAGGGTGTCGATGGTGCCGTCGTTCAGGGACGTCCAGTCGGTGGCGTGGCCCTGGGCGTCCTGGGAGCCGTCGACCGGGCGCTTGTAGGCGCCGCCGTCGTTGCCGACGTACACGTAGGACTTGCCGTGGTAGCGGCCGATGGCGACGCCGTGCTGGTCGGAGTGGGTGGTCGGGTTGCAGTCGCCGGTCTGCTTGGCCGGGTCGATGCTCCAGCAGGAGAAGCCGAAGTTCCAGTACGGGCCGACGGTGGACCAGGTGCCGCCGCCGTCCTTGGTCTCGTAGACCTCTTCGAGACCGGCGTACACGTGCTCGGCGTTGTCGGGGTCGACGGCGAGGAACTGGTTGTACCAGGCCTGGACGCCGGGCATGTAGCCGGGCTCGGTCAACGCCGAGTTGTCGGCGGCGAGACCCTTGTAGTCGGCGATCTTCGTCCAGGGTCCGGTCGGCGAGCCCGACTGGGAGACGAAGATGCCCTCCAGACCGCTGTCCGGGTTGGTGTTCAGCTGCTCCGGGGACTCGTCGATCGCGTAGTAGCGGGAGCCGTCGGCGGAGCGGGCGAAGGTCACGTTGCCCACGTTGTCGGCGTCGGCGGGCAGGTCGCCGAGGCCGCCGGTGATCCGCTTCCAGGTGCCGCCGGACTTGGTGTAGAAGCCGTTGTAGTCGTCGCCGCTGCGCCAGCCGACGGCCAGGACCACCTTGGAGGGGTCCTTGGGGTCGATCGCGATGTCGTTGGCGATGTTCTTGTACGGCGCGTCGGGGTCGCCGGCCTTGGAACCGCCGGGCAGGAAGTCGGGGTTGGGTGCGAACTCCAGTTTCCAGTGGCCGCCGAGCCGCTTCGTGGAGTGGCTCCACACGCCCTTGCTGGTGGCCGCCCACACCCTGCCGCCGCCGAAGCGCAGCTCGTGGATGGTGGTGCTCTCCAGCTCGTCGCCGCCGACCCGGCGGCGGGCGGAGAACGTGCCGTGGTGCGGGTGGGCGAGGACGTAGACGCCGCTGCCGAGGTAGGCGTCCGAGTTGGTCGACGCCTCGCCGGTGCCGAGCCAGAGGCGGCCGCCGCCGTCGACGGCGAGGGCCCCGGTGGACTGCGAGGGCAGCCGGTCGCTGATCGGCGTCCAGTGGCCGCCGCCGGTGCGCGAGCGCCACACGCCGCCGCCGGCGCTGCCCGCGTAGACGTAGCCGTCGTCGTCGGCGGCCATCGCGGCCATGCGTCCGGTCACATAGCCGGAGCCGCCGCTGGAGTTGGAGTCGAAGTCGCGGTAGCGCGGGTCGTCCGAGTTGTACGGCAGGTCGGTGACGTTTCGCCAGTGGCCGCCCGTGCCCCGCAGGTTCTGGAGGCTGTTCCAGGCTGCTCCGTACGCGCCGGGGGCGACGACGCCCGGGGAGGTGCGGGCCTCGGCGTACTGGTCCGCGCCCTCCGCGATCTCGTCCGCCTCGTTGCCGCCGTCGTCGTCCTCGGCCTGCGCGAGGGGCGCCTTGGAGGAGGCGGCTCCCACCGTGTGCACGCGTTCCTTGGCGAGCTGGGCGAGGGTGCGGGGCCCGAACGGGCTGCCGCCGCCGTGGCCGGCGGCGGAGGCGGACGGGGGGATGGTGACGAGAGCGGCGGACGCGGTGAGCGCGCAGAGTGTGAACCATCGTCTTCTGTGGGCGTGCAGGGACACCTCAGGCCTCCTGGGAGGGCATCGACAGTGCGACGCAGGAGACCTGATCACGCGAACGGGAGCACGTCCAGCATTTGGGACACTCTTGACGAGAGCCTGCCATAAATAAGCTCTACGGCACGTATGCGCGGGTTCAGGCGCGGCCGCGCGTGCGCAACCGGCCCGCGGTGCGCAGCAGTTGGTCGGCCGGCTCACGCAGCCGGGGGTGGGCCAGCACCGTGTTGCGCAGACCGCGCACGGGCCTGCGCCACATCCGCTGGGCCAGGGCGACCGGGTGGGCGCGGGCGGCGAAGCCCTCACCGACGCGCAGTTCCCGGGTCTTCAGCCAGTCCTTGTACTCCTTGTCGCCGCGCCCGAGGTCGACGAGGGTGATCCCGTGCCGGGCGGCCGCCTCGGCGGTGCGCAGGTGCATCGCCAGGCCCGGCGAGTAGGCCGGCAGATCCGGGTCGTACGCGGTGAACCAGGCCGCCAGGACGGTGCTCGACCGGGGGCCGAAGTGGGCCGCCACCGGGCGGTCCCCGGCGTACAGCACGGACAGCACTCCGGTGAAGTGCTCCTCGCGCACCCGGAACAGATGGTCCACCAGGTCGACGATCCACGGGCGGGAGAACCGGTCCATGCGGCCCGTCCTGCGGTACTGCGCGGACTTCCACCGCATCAGGGTGCGCAGGACACGCGGGTCCCGTTCGTCGAACTCGAACCGCACCTCGCCGACGTCCCGCCCCAGCCGGCGCTCCTTCTGCAGGGTCTTGCGGGCCAGTCCCGTATAGGTGCCGCGCAGCCATTCGGCGTAGGTGCCGTCACCCGGTTTGACGTCGATCACCGGGGAGGCGAAGGTACCCGTGACGTGCGGCGCGAACGGCCGCTGCTCCTGGACGAGATGGTCGAACTCGAAGATGCTGAGCCCGCACGCGCGCAGCAGGTCCCGGGTGTCCCAGGTGACCCCGGGCCGGTGCACGAGGGCCTGGCAGTCGGAGAGGCCGAGTCCGATGGCCCGTCCGGTGCCGACAGGGGTGCGCTCGTACGGCAGGAAGCCCACCGCCTCCCCGCCCTCGTGCAGCACCGCCACCCGCGCCCCGCGCCGGGACAGGGCGACGCCCGCGGCGAACTCCGGGGCCAGGAACGGGTTGGCGTACTCGGACGATTCGTCCATCGCCCGGTGCCAGGCGGCCCGGAGCGCGGGCGTCAGGTCGCCGGGTCTGTGGATGGTGATCTCCACGTCAGCTCGACCGCCCTTCCGTGACCGGGGCCGGTGAGGTGTGTGGATCATGACTGTTGGCTCGCATGGCGACCGCTCCCCCCATGACGCGCCGGGCGCGTCCTGCCCTTCGCTGACTGTCTGTCCCCTCCGTGCGTCCGTACCGCGCGGTCCCCGACCGGGACGTCCGAACCGTACCGCAAGGGGCTCAAACGTCGCGAAACAGTACGCACGCTGTCAAGGGTGCCTCAGACGGCGGAAGATCCGCCACGGTTTCCACCGAGCCGGGAGGAAGTTTGACCTGCACGTGGCGCGTTCCCGCCCGTCGGCCGCGGACCGGCCGGTCCACGCTGGCACACTGCCTCGCGGCACCCGGTGCGGACCGCCGGTGCGACCGTGGCCCTGATGAAAGGCGGTACCCCATGTCCCCCTCCGAGCAGGCCGCCCCGGCTCCCGCCGAGTTGCTGGCCGCGATGCCGTTCGCGGGCGCGCTCGGCATCGAGCTGCACGAGGCCACGACCGGGCGCGCCGTCGGCTCGCTCGCCTGGTCGCCGGACATGTGCACGGTGGGCGGCGCGCTGCACGGCGGGGCGCTGATGGCGCTGGCCGACAGCGTCGGGGCGGTGTGCGCCTACCTGAACCTGCCCGAAGGTGCGTCGGGGACCTCGACGGTGGAGTCCAAGACGAACTTCCTGCGGGCGGTCACCGCGGGGCGCGTGCACGCCACCGCCCGGCCGCTGCACGTCGGGGGAACCCTGCTGGTGGTGCAGACGGATCTGCGCGACGACCGGGACCGGCTGGTCGGCCAGACGACACAGACGCAGATCGTGCTCAGGAAGAGCGCCGGCTGACGGCACCGGAGTTCGGGCCGGTCTCCGCCACGGGGCGGGGGCCGGCCTTCGTCGTGCCCGGGAGTGAACCCGCTCGCGGTATTGACATGAACCTGCACTAGCGACGAGTCTTCGTGCGTGAAGTTGCTCGAATGATGCTCATTTCGCGCGCATCCGCGCAGCAACAGCACAGAGGCAGAAGCAAGAACTGGTGTGATGGGAGCTGTTTCCGCCGTGCGAAGAATCCGACACCGTGTGCCGTGGCCGGCCTGGGTCCCCCTGGGGCTGGCGACCGCCCTGGCGGGGACCGTGCTCGCCGTCCCGGCCCCCCGGGCGGCCGCCGCCACCGAGACCGGCGGCACGCTGGACGCCGCGCACAGCAGCGTCAGCTGGCAGAGCCCGGTCTACGCCAAGGGCACCGGCGGCGGCACCGAGAGCTGTCCGGCCGCAGCCGACGATCCCGACGACCAGGTCTGCGACCGCTTCGACCTGACCGTCTCGGTGGCGAAGGGCTACTGGGACGACAACCCCGAGGGCGGCGTCCCGCTGTCGGTCAAGTGGGAGAAACCCACTGACGACTTCGACCTGTACGTGTACGACGACCAGGGCAAACAGGTGGCCTCCAGCGCGGGCACCGCCGACCCCGAGGCCACGGTGATCCCGCGGGCGTCGGGGACGTACCACGTGCTGGTCGTGCCGTACGACGTGCACGACAACTCGTTCACCGGCACCGCCTACCTGCCGGCGACCGAGGACGCCGGCGACCTGACCTCCTTCTCGGGCGGCGACGGCAGCTACACCATCCGGGCGGGCGGGCTCATGGCCCGCGCCGACTTCCTCACCGACGGCCGGCTGCGCCTGCAGGCCGATCCGTCGGGCTCGCTGAGCGACCCGGCGGGCACGGCCATCGTGCGCGAGCAGCAGGCCCGGGAGCGGCACACCTCGTCCTTCGACGCGGGCGACTACTACGGCGTCCGGACGCCGAAGGCCGTGCTGCGCGTGTACAAGAAGCCGCTGCGGTTCGGACTGTACAAGCCCGACAACCGCACCCGGATCTGGCAGGAGGACAAGCCGCTGCGCTGGTCCACCGGCGGGATGCGGCAGAGCCTGGACCGGGGCGCCGATGAGCAGTTCTTCGGCGGCGGCGAGCAGAACGGCAGCCTCTCGCACCGCGACCAGACCATGTACGTGTCCAACAGCTTCGACTGGAACGAGGGCGGCTACAACAACTCCCAGCCGTTCTACCTCTCCAGCGCGGGCTACGGCGTCTTCCGCAACACGTTCGCACCCGGCGTCTACACCTTCGGCGACCCGGTGACCACCGGCCAGCAGGAACGGCGGCTGGACGCCTACTACTTCCTCGGTGACGCCAAGCAGGTCATCGGCCAGTACACGGCGCTGGTCGGCAAGCCCTTCATGCCCCCGGTGTACGGCCTGGAGCCGGGCGACTCCGACTGCTACCTGCACAACGCCAACCGTGGCGAGCGGCACACCCTGGACGCGCTGAAGGTCGCCGACGGCTACACCGAGCACCAGATGCCACTCGGCTGGATGCTGGTCAACGACGGCTACGGCTGCGGCTACGAGAACCTGGAGCAGACCGCCAAGGGACTGCAGGACCACCACGCCCAGCTCGGCCTGTGGACCCAGGACGGCATCGACAAGCTCGCCGACCAGGTCAAGGCCGGGCAGCGGGTGGCGAAACTGGACGTGGCCTGGGTCGGCAACGGCTACAAGTTCGCGCTGGACGCCTGCGACGCGGCGAAGAAGGGCATCGAGGACAACAGCGACGCCCGCGGCTTCGTGTGGCTGCCGGTGTCCTGGGCCGGCGCCCAGCGCTGCGGGGTGATGTGGAGCGGCGACCAGAAGCTGTCCTGGGACTACATCCGCTGGCAGATCCCGACATACGCCGGGGCCACCATGTCCGGCATCGCGTACGACACCGGTGACGTGGGCAGCATCTACCGCCACGACCCGAAGATGTACGCGCGTGACCTGCAGTGGAAGGCGTTCCTGCCGGCCATCATGACGATGGACGGCTGGGCGACGGACATCAGCACGGGCAAGCCCGCCGACCAGCAGCCCTGGCTGGACGGGGAGCCGTACACCTCGATCAACCGCAAGTACCTCCAGCTGAAGGAGCGGCTGCTGCCGTACATGTACACGCTGTCGGCCCAGGCGGCGAAGACGGGTGTGGGCGCGGTGCGCCCGCTGTGGCTGGAGTACCCGCACGACCCGAACACGCTGGGACCGGACGCGAAGTACGAGTTCCTGTCGGGCAAGGACTTCCTGGTGGCACCGGTGTACCAGGACTCCGACACCCGTGACGGCATCTACCTGCCGAAGGGCACCTGGACCGACTACTGGACCGGCCGCACCTACCACGGCCCGACGACCCTGAACGGCTACCACGCACCGCTGGACACCCTCCCGCTGTTCGTGCGCGAGGGCGCCGTCGTGCCCATGTGGCCGAAGGGCACGACGAGTTGGCAGACCCGCGACCGGCACGAGCTGGACTGGGACCTGTACCCGGCGGCGCACGGCGCCAGCCAGTACACGCTGTACGAGGACGACGGCGTGACCCGTGACTTCGCCAAGGGCGCCCACTCCACGCAGCGGGTGTCGGTGCGCGCCGGCCACCGGACGACGGCCGTCTCGGTGCGGGCCGCCAAGGGCGACTACACGGGCAAGGTGGACGCACGGTCGTACACCTTCACCGTGCACGGCGCGTCGGCGCCCGCGCGGGTCCTCGTGAACGGTCGTCAACTGCCCCCGTCCGCCTGGTCGTACGACCCCGGCACCCGGGTGACGACCGTCCGCACCCCGAGTCTGCCGCTGCGGCACGGCTTCACCGTGCGGCTCGTCGGCTGAGGACCGGTGCCCGCGTCCCGCCAGGGGCGCGGGCACCGTCGTCTCCGCCGGGACAGCCGGACCTTGGGTAAAGATTTCGTATGGTCTAGTCCAAAGTGGAATTTGGTCTAGTCCAACTTATTGACGTGACCTCAACACCTCCCGGAGGCTGGGTTTCCTCCCCACCCCACCTCTCCAGGAGGCACGCAGTGAGACGTCTTCACGCATGTCTGAGCGCGGCGGCGGCCGTCGGACTCGCCGCCGCGGGCACGACCGCGTTCGTCGCGGGAACGGCCTCGGGCGCGACCACCACCGCACTGAGCAACCGCTGGTACGCGGCCGCCCCGTATCTGATGCCGCTCGACAACGACCCGCCGTCCGCGTCCGCGATCATGGACGCCACCGGCCTCAAGGCGTTCCAGCTGGCGTTCATCCTTGCCCCCAACGGCGGTGGCTGCTCCCCCACCTGGGGTGGCACGGCCCCGGTATCCTCGGACACGGCCGTGAAGTCGGTGATCGACACGATCCGCGCCAAGGGCGGCGACGTGTCGGTCTCCATCGGCGGGTACGGCGGCACCAAGCTCGGCCAGGCATGCTCGGACGCGGCGGCCACCGCGGCGGCTTACCAGCAGGTCATCACCAAGTACGGGCTGCACGCGATCGACTTCGACCTGGAGGAGCCGGAGTACGAGAACACGGCTGCGATCAAGAACGAGATCGGCGCGGCGAAGATCCTCCAGCAGAACAACCCGGGCCTGTACGTGTCGGTGACGACGGCCGGGACCGCGGACGGCACCGGCTGGTTCGGCAAGCAGATGCTGCTGGAGGCCAAGTCCCAGGGGTTCACCCCGAACAACTTCTCCATCATGCCGTTCGACGGCGGCTTCAACGGGGCGGCGAGCCAGACCGGCGCGCTGACCAAGTTCAACGCGATCCTGCAGTCCACGTTCGGCTGGAACGAGGCGACCGCCTACGCCCACGAGGGCTTCTCCGGCATGAACGGCCGCAGCGACACGGGCGAGTACTTCACGCAGGCCGACTTCCAGACGGTGCTGGACTACGCGACGAGCCACAACATGGACCGGTTCACGTTCTGGTCGCTGAACCGGGACCGGCAGTGCAGCCCGCCCGACAACGGCGGCCGCACGTCCGGCACCTGCTCCAGCGTGGCCCAGAACTCCTGGGACTTCGCCAAGTACTCGGTGAAGTTCGCCGGCGCGACGCCGCCCACCACGCCGCCCTCCACCTCGCCCACCCCGACGCCGACCCCGCCGGGCATCTCCTGCAAGTCCGCCTGGAGTTCCTCCGCGGTGTACACGCAGGGCGACGAGGTCTCCTACGGCAAGCACAACTGGAAGGCCAAGTGGTGGACCCAGAACGAGACGCCGGGCGCCTCGCAGTGGGGACCCTGGGAAGACGAGGGAGCCTGCTGACCCTCTTGACGTGTCTGGTTCAGACCTTTAACTTCTCGGGTCATCGGTGACCAAGGATGCGTTCAGTGTTCACATCGCTGAACGCATCCTGGTTCGACGAAGGGACCCCCACATGACCCGTACCCGACTCATCGCGCTGACGACGGCCGCCGGCCTCGGCCTCGCGCTCGCCACCCTCGGCAACGACGCCCAGGCGGCCGACCCGCACGTCGCCCCCGGCGGGAACTTCGACCTCTCGGTCTGGCAGCTCCAGGAGCCCGTCGGCTCCCCCGGGCACCCCACGACCGTCTCCTCCTCCCGGCTCCAGGGGGCGGACGGCTACCAGGACACGTACTTCTACACCGACAAGCGCGACGGAGCGATGACGTTCTGGGCGCCCGAGAAGGGAGTGACGACCCCTCACTCGAACTACGCGCGCTCGGAGTTGCGGGAGATGGACCCGGACGGCGGCGCCGCCGACTGGCCGCTGGCCGGCTCCCACCGGATGAGCGCCACCCTGCGCGTGGTGTCCGTGACCAAGAACGTGTGCGTCGGGCAGATCCACCTCGGCTCCGGGGGCTCCTCCACCAAGCCGCTGCTGGAGCTGTACTACCGCGCGAACGGGGACATCGTCCTCGGCACCGAGAACTCCCCATCCGGCGGCCAGACCTCGCACCCGGTCGGGCACGTCCCGGTCGGCAAGACCTGGCGGTACACCATCGCCGTCTCCGGCGGGAACACCATCGAGCTGACCGTGAACGGCAGCACCACCCGCTACGGCATCCCCTCGTCGTTCAAGCCGTACAAGCAGTACTTCAAGGCCGGCTCCTACAACCAGTCCTCCTCGGACAGCACCAGCCGGGGCGCCCGGGTGGCCTTCTACGGGCTGACCGTCCAGCACGGCTGAAACGCGGGCCGAAACAGGCTGAAACACGCCCCCACCTGCGCGACTGGTGCATTCGGCCCAGCGGTCGTAGCGTCGACTTGCACGCGGTCGGACACGGCACGACGGGTGGGAGCGACCATGCGCGGAACTATGGCAAGTGCGGTGATCACCCTCGGCGCGGGCCTGATGCTGACCGCCGGCATGACCACGGCCTCGGCGGGCGCGCCCACGGCCGCCCACCGGGCCCCGTCGGTGCGACCGGTGCTCGTCGAGTGCCTGGGGCACGGCGACGTCCGCCCGGCCGACTTCATCCTGGCCTGCGGCGACGGCAACAGCCGCCTCACCGGACTCCACTGGACCCAGTGGGGTCCGCGGGCGGCGACCGGCACGGGGATCAACGAGGTGAACGACTGCAAGCCGTACTGCGCGGCCGGCCGCTTCCACTCGTACCCGGTGGCCGTCCGGCTCGACGAGCCCAAGCCGTGGAAGAACCACCCGGGCGCCCAGTACTACACCCGGATGAGCCTCACCTACACCGCCGACCGTCCCGACGGCTTCAAGCCGGTCATGACCTTCCCGCTCTTCGACTTCGCCGGGCACTGACGACAGGGCTGGGCCCGTCACCCGGGCGCATGCCACCGATCCCTCTGCCGTGGGCCGCGCGGGCGACCCCGCGGCCCGGCTCCCGCCCTCAGTGACCGGGGCGGCGTCATGTTGGTGTGACCCCGTAAGGCCGGCGCCCCGCGTGCCGTACGAAGAGAGGTCACATGCCCCGACTCCCCCGCCTGGCCGGTGTCGCCACGGCCGTGCTCGCGCTCGGTCTGGTCGCGGCTGCTCCCGCCACCGGTGCCGAGCCCCTCGTCACCGACGCGCGGATCCTCACCCACTTCGACCTGGCCGCCGGGCAGACACCCGAGAACATCGCCCTCGAACGCGACGGCTCCGCCGACCTCACCTTCGCGTTCGCCCGGCAGATCGCCCACGTCACGCTCGACGGCGACCTGGAGATCCGGGCGACCCTCCCGGACGTGGCGAACCCCGGCACACCCGTCGTGCACAGCGCCCTCGTCACCGGCATCGCCCGCGCCCACGACGGCACCCTCTACGTCAACTACGCCACCGGCACCAGCAGGACCGGCGTGTGGCGCATCCCCCGCGACGGCGGCACGCCGGTGCAGATCGCCCGGCTGCCCGACGACGGGCTGCCCAACGGACTGGCTCTCGACGAGCGGCACGGCGTGCTCTACGTCGCCGACTCCGCGCTCGGCACCGTGTGGCGGGTACCGCAGTCCGGCGGCAAGGCCACGGCCTGGGCCAAGGACACGGCACTCGACCCGCTGCCGGCACCGCCCGCGAGCGGCTTCGGCGCCAACGGCATCAAGATCCACGGCAACGCCGTCTGGGTGTCCGACACGGACCGCGGCACGCTGCTGCGCATCCCGTTCGGACCGGGCCGCTCCGCCGGCGCCGTCGAGACCCGGGCGAGCGGGCTGGCCGGCATCGACGACTTCACGTTCCCCGGGCGCGGGGACAGCGCGCTGGCCGCGCTGAACGACACCGACCGGGTCGTCCTGGTGGGCCGCGACGGCACCCACACGGTCGCGCTCACGCAGGCGGACGGGCTGTCCAACCCGACGTCGGTGGCGGTACGCGGGCGGACCGTGTACGTGCCGAGCGCCGCCTACCTCACCCAGCGGGACCCGAACCTGCTGCTGGCCCGGCTGCGCCACCTGCTGGGCCGGATCTGAGCCCACCCGCTCACGCGGACCGCGCGCCGCGTCCGGTCTCCCGGTCGCGGCGCGCGGTCGTGTGCGTGCGGGTGGGGTCAGGCGATCTCGACGAGCAGGTCGCCGCCCTCCACCTGCTGGATGCGGTTGATGGCCAGCCGGGACACCCGTCCCGCCTTCGGCGCGGTGATCGTCGCCTCCATCTTCATCGCCTCGATGGTGGCGACCGTGGCGCCGGCCGCGACCTCGTCGCCCTCGGCCACCGCGAGCGTCACGACACCGGCGAACGGCGCCGCCACATGGCCCGGGTCGCCGCGGTCGGCCTTCTCCGTCACCGGCACGTCCGAGGCGGCCGCCCGGTCACGTACCTGAATGGGCCGCAGCTGTCCGTTCAGCGAGGACATCACGGTGCGCATGCCCCGCTCGTCGGCCTCGCCGACCGCCTGCAACTCGATCAGCAGGCGGACGCCGGGCTCCAGGTCGACGGCGTACTCCGTGCCCGGGTCGAGGCCGTAGAAGAAGTCCTTGCTGTCCAGGACGCTGGTGTCGCCGAAGGACTGGCGGTGCGTGTCGAACTCGCGGGTCGGGCCGGGGAACAGCAGCCGGTTGAGCGTGGCCCTGGGCTCCTTGGCCAGCCCGTCGCGGTCCTCGGCGGACAGTTCGGCGACCGGCTTGGCCTCCCCGCGGCCCTGCAGCGCCTTGGTGCGGAACGGCTCGGGCCAGCCGCCGGGCGGGGTGCCCAGTTCGCCGCGCAGGAAGCCGATCACCGAGTCGGGGATGTCGAACCGGTCGGGCGTCGACTCGAAGTCCTCGGGCGAGACGCCCGCGCCGACCAGGTGCAGGGCGAGGTCGCCGACCACCTTGGACGACGGGGTGACCTTCACCAGGTGGCCCAGGATGCGGTCGGCCGCCGCGTACATCGCCTCGATGTCCTCGAAGCGGTCGCCGAGCCCGAGGGCGACGGCCTGCGTGCGCAGGTTGGACAGCTGGCCGCCGGGGATCTCGTGGTGGTAGACGCGGCCGGTGGGGGAGGCGAGGCCCGCCTCGAACGGGGCGTAGATCCTGCGCACGCCCTCCCAGTACGGCTCCAGGTCGCCGACCGCCTGGAGGTCCAGGCCGGTGGGCCGGTCGGAGTGGTCGGTGGCGGCGACCAGCGCGGACAGCGACGGCTGCGAGGTCGTACCGGCCATGGAGGCCACCGCGCCGTCCACGGCGTCCACGCCGGCCTGGATCGCGGCCAGGTACGTGGCGAGCTGGCCGCCGGCCGTGTCGTGGGTGTGCAGGTGCACCGGCAGGCCGAACTCGCGGCGCAGCGCCGAGACCAGGGTGGCGGCGGCCGGGGCGCGCAGCAGGCCGGCCATGTCCTTCACGGCCAGCACGTGCGCGCCGGCGTCGACGATCTGCTCGGCCAGGCGCAGGTAGTAGTCGAGGGTGTAGAGCCGCTCGTTCGGGTCGCTGAGGTCGGCGGTGTAGCAGAGGGCGACCTCGGCGATCGCGGCGCCGGTCTCGCGTACGGCGTCGATGGCGGGCCGCATCTGGCCGACGTCGTTGAGCGCGTCGAAGATGCGGAAGATGTCGATGCCGGTGGCGGCGGCCTCCTGGACGAAGGCGTCGGTCACCTCGGTCGGGTACGGGGTGTAGCCGACGGTGTTGCGGCCGCGCAGCAGCATCTGGAGGCAGATGCTGGGCACGGCCTCGCGCAGGGCGGCCAGCCGCTCCCAGGGGTCCTCGGCGAGGAAGCGGAGGGCTACGTCGTAGGTGGCGCCGCCCCAGCACTCCAGGGAGAGCAGTTCGGGCAGGGTGCGGGCGACGGCCGGCGCGACGGCGAGGAGGTCCTTGGTACGCACGCGGGTGGCGAGGAGCGACTGGTGGGCGTCGCGGAAGGTGGTGTCGGTGACGCCGACCGTGGGCGAGTCGCGCAGGTGCCGGGCGAAGCCCTCCGGGCCGAGTTCCACCAGGCGCTGCCGGGAGCCGGCGGGCGGCTCGCCGGCGGGCAGCGGCGGCAGCTTGCCGGTCGGGTCCAGCAGGTGGGGTCGTTCGCCGTGCGGCTTGTTGACGGTGACGTCGGCGAGGTAGGTGAGCAGCTTGGTGCCGCGGTCGGCCGAGTGACGGGACGTCAGCAGGTGCGGGCGCTGCTCGATGAAGGAGGTGGTGACCCGGCCGGCCTGGAAGTCCGGGTCGTCCAGGACCGCCTGGAGGAAGGGGATGTTGGTGGACACGCCGCGGATGCGGAACTCGGCGACGGCGCGACGGGCGCGGCCGACTGCGGCCTTGAAGTCGCGGCCCCGGCAGGTGAGTTTGACCAGCATCGAGTCGAAGTGGGCGCTGATCTCCGTGCCGGCGTGGGTGGTTCCGCCGTCGAGCCGGATGCCGGAGCCGCCCGGCGAGCGGTAGGCGCTGATCCGGCCGGTGTCCGGGCGGAACCCGTTGGCGGGGTCCTCGGTGGTGATACGGCACTGCAGCGCGGCCCCGCGCAGGGTGACCGTGTCCTGGGAGAGGCCCAGGTCGGCGAGGGTCGCGCCGGCCGCGATGCGCAGCTGGGACTGGACCAGGTCGACGTCGGTGACCTCCTCGGTCACCGTGTGCTCGACCTGGATGCGCGGGTTCATCTCGATGAAGACGTGGTTGCCGTCGCGGTCGAGCAGGAACTCCACGGTGCCCGCGTTGCGGTAGCCGATCTCGCGGGCGAAGCGGACCGCGTCGGCGCAGATCCGCTCGCGCAGCTCCGGGTCGAGGTTGGGGGCGGGCGCCAGCTCGATGACCTTCTGGTGGCGGCGCTGCAGCGAGCAGTCGCGCTCGAAGAGGTGGATGACGTTGCCCTCGCCGTCGGCGAGGATCTGCACCTCGATGTGGCGGGGGTCGACGACCGCCTTCTCCAGGAAGACGGTCGGGTCGCCGAACGCGGAGGCGGCCTCGCGGGAGGCTGCCTCGATGGACTCGCGGAGCTGGGCGGGGTCCTCCACGCGGCGCATGCCGCGCCCGCCGCCGCCGGCGACGGCCTTCACGAACACCGGGAAGCCGATCGCCTCGGCGGCGCGGACGAGTTCGTCCACGTCGTTGGAGGGCGCGGAGGAGCCGAGGACGGGCACGCCGGCGGCTCGGGCGGCGGCGACCGCGCGGGCCTTGTTGCCGGTCAGTTCCAGCGTCGGCGCGCTCGGGCCGACGAAGGTGATGCCCGCTTCCTCGCAGGCGCGAGCCAGTTCGGGGTTCTCGGAGAGGAAGCCGTAGCCCGGGTAGACGGCGTCCGCCCCGGCCCGGCGGGCGGCGGCGACGATCTCCTCCACGGAGAGGTAGGCGCGCACGGGGTGGCCCGGTTCCCCGATCTCGTACGCCTCGTCTGCCTTGAGCCGGTGCAGTGAGTTGCGGTCCTCGTGCGGGAAGACGGCGACCGTGCGCGCGCCGAGTTCGTACCCCGCCCGGAACGCCCGAATCGCGATCTCTCCACGGTTGGCGACCAGCACCTTGCGGAACATCCTGGATTCCCTTCAGCCTGCCGGCGACGAACACCATGGTGTCAGCCGTACCTGCCGTACGTTGCGGCAAGGCTAGGGGGTGCCCGCACGTGTCGAAGTGCGAAAACCGTCACATTGACGTGGTGGGGACATGCCAGTTTCGGGGGTACCGGGGGTCACGGAGGTCTGCTCGGGCGCGGTCCGGGCGTGGACGACGACGGTCCCGGGCCGGATCACCGGCGCGAGGGGGGCGCGCCCGGTCCGGCCGGGTCGCCACAGGGCCCGTGACAGGGCCCACGGGAGGGCGCGGAGACGGTCGCCGCGGCCGCGCAGCAGGCCCAGGACGATCGCCGTGCCGACGGCGATCAGATGCTCGCGCCCGGCCAGGTTGGGGACGGCGATCGACTCCCACACCATCGATCCGCCGGTCAGGGTGAACACCACGGGCGCGCGGCGCACCACCGAGAGGTAGGTGAACAGGCCGACCACGGCGGCCGACGGCCCGGTGTCGAGGACCTTCCCGCAGTCGGCCGGCAGTCCGAGGCCCCACCAGCCGGGGCCGAGCGCGATCATCAGCCGGGCGGTGAGGGTCCCCGCCAGCGTCGTGACGTACGCGATGACCAGGGTCCGGGTCCGGCCGAGCGCGAGTTCGGCGAGGGCGAAGGCGAGGAACAGCTGGGTGATGCCCGCCCAGACCGGCAGGTCGAGCGCCGGGACGTAGAGGGAGACGGGGGTGCGCAGCAGGGAGAGCCAGAGCGGCAGGTCGGCGGTGACACCGCCGAGCCGGCGCACCCAGAGGGCTCCGGTGGGGTGCTGGGCGATGTCGTGGAAGAAGATGACGCCGGCCGCGGCGACGAACGCCAGCGGGAGCCCGGACAGGCCGCGGCGGGCGAGGCTGTGCACCGGGTCGACGACGATGGCGTGCCATTCGCCGCGCAGGGTGCGCGCGGTGAACCGGGTGGCGCGGGCGAGGACCGCGCGTAACCGGTCCCGGCGCCGGTCGGCGCTCATGGGGCACGGCGGCCCGTCGGCCCGACGTCCCGCGTCACGCACATCTCCCCCCTCCGCTCCGGGCATCCGTTTGGTCCGTTCGAGGCGTTCCGGTCGTGATCCGCCCGTTTCCTGCGCCATCGTAAAGATGTACCGCTCTCATCCGGCTGAACCTCCGCCTTCCAAGACGTGGCGCGCCGCGGCCGAGTTGCCCGGCGTGACGCGCGGGGCGGCCCGGCGGGCACGCCTTGACTTGGAGCGCGCTCGAAGTCGTAGCGTCCGGGCGGTACGAAGATCGAGTGCGGAAAGGCTGGAACACGACATGCGACAGCGCAGTCTGCGGGACCTCCAGGTATCGGCCATCGGCCTCGGCTGCATGGGGATGTCCGCCTTCTACGGCTCGGCCGACCAGGACGAGGGCATCGCCACCATCCGGCGCGCGCGGGAGATCGGGGTGACCTTCCTCGACACGGCGCAGATGTACGGCCCGCTCACCAACGAGTCACTGATCGGCGAGGCGATCCGGGGGCACCGCGACGAGTACGTGATCGCGACGAAGTTCAACTACCGGATGGACGACGCGGTGCCGGGCGACATCAGCACGGTGGGCCGGCAGGACGGCTCGGCCGAGCACGTCCGCAGCTCGGTCCACGGTTCGCTGGAGCGGCTGGGCACCGATCACATCGACCTGTACTACCAGCACCGGGTGGACCCGAACGTGCCCATCGAGGAGACGGTCGGCGCGCTCGGGGAACTGGTCGCCGAGGGCAAGGTGCGGCACATCGGGCTGAGCGAGGCGAGCGCGGAGACCATCCGGCGGGCGCACGCCGTCCATCCGGTGACCGCCGTGCAGAGCGAGTACTCGCTGTGGACGCGGGACGTGGAGGCGGAGGTGCTGCCCGCCTGCCGGGAGCTGGGCATCGGCTTCGTGCCTTATTCGCCGCTCGGCCGCGGCTTCCTCGCCGGACGCTTCAGCTCCCCGGAGGAACTGGACGAGGGCGACTTCCGCCGCAGCAACCCGCGCTTCGCCGACGCCAACCTGGAGGCGAACCTGCGGCTGGCCGCCAAGGTCAAGGAGATCGCCGCCGAGAAGGAGGTCACCCCGGCCCAGCTGGCGATCGCCTGGGTACTGGCCCAGGGCGACGACCTGGTGCCCATCCCGGGCACCAAGCGCCGCACCTACCTGGAGCAGAACGCGGCCGCGGTCGACATCGAACTCACCGAGGAGGACATGACCCGCATCGACGCGGAACTCCCCGAGGCGGCAGGCGCCCGCTACGACGAGGCAGGCATGCGATCGGTCAACCGCTGACACCCCCGTTCGCGCAGTTCCCCGCGCCCCCAGAGGGGCGCGGGCCTGCGCCGGATCGCGGCTCCGCCGCGTGGGCGCGACAAGCCACTGACGCCCCGCAGGTAACGACGGCCGGGGGCAGCGCCCCGAAGGGGCGCGGGGAACCGCGCGACAAGCCACGACGAGCCCGCGGCCGACGACGGCCCGGACGAGACTGGGCCGCCCGCGCTGGGCCTCCTCATGGAGTGGGCGGGAGCCCGCGGCGCCCTGACCGCCGGCGGCCTGCTGATCGCTGGCACCATCGCCGCGGGCCTTCTGAAGCACCGCACCGCGCGACCGACCCGCCCGACCTTGCCGAAGCAGGACAGCGGCCTCCCGGACCGAGAGACCCTGCGCACGGCCGGCTGACGCGTACGCCCTGCCTCATGCAGCACGGGTCGGCAGGTGGTACACGTGGAACGCCTGCCCGATCACCGGCTGCGCCACGTTCCGTACCCGCACTCCCCCGCTGGTCATCCCGTGCTCGGTCCCCGCATGCGCGTGTCCGTGCACCGCGAGGTCCGCGCCCCCCGTGTCGATCGCCTCGGCCAGCAGATAGCTCCCGAGGAACGGGTAGATCTCCGCCGGCTCCCCCGCCAGCGTGTCCTCCACCGGCGAGAAGTGGGTCAGCGCGATCCGCACGTCGCAGTTCCGCTCGTCGAGGTCCTTCAGCGCCCCGAGCAGCCCGTCCGCGCACCGGCGCGTGTAGCGGACGAACTCCTTCATCAGCGGCTCCCCGAACTCCCCGGCGCACCGCCCCACGAACCCTCCCCCGAACCCCTTGGTCCCGGCCACCCCGATGCGCGCCCCGTGGGCGGTGACCACGGCCGCCTGTCCCTCCAGGACGTGCGCGCCCGCGTCCCGGAGGATCGCGGTGACCTCCTCGGGGCGTTCGTCGTGGTGGTCGTGGTTGCCCAGGACGGCGACGACCGGCACCGCGAGGTCCTTGATCTCACGGGCGACGACGCCGGCCTCCTCGGGCGTGCCGTGCCGGGTGAGGTCGCCGGCGAGGAGCAGGACGTCCGCGCACTGGGGCAGGGTCTCGAAGGAGGCCCGGAGCGTGCCCTGGCTCTCGGGGCCCATGTGGATGTCTCCGACGGCCGCGACGCGGATCATGTCAGGTCCTCCCCTTGGTCGGGCGAGGCGGTCCCGGCGACGAGGAGGTCGCAGTGGACGGGGTGCCCCGCCAGTTCCTCGCGGGCCAGCTTGAGGATCTCGTCACGGCACTGGGTGGAGGGCACCGTGCCGGTCAGCTGGACGGCGTCGCCGCGAGCGACGAGCCGTACGCCCAGTTCCCCGAGCGGGCCGGCGGCCAGGTGCTCGGCGAGGTGCGCGACGCGGTAGTCCAGGTTGAGGTCCGCCGGCGTGTCCGGCGGACGGCGTGTGTCGTGGTCGGTCATGGCTGCCCCTCCTGGGGATCGATCACGTTCAGCCGTTCGAGGAGGAAAAGGAAGGCGGCGGGCATGGGCTCGCCGCCGCAGGTCGCCCGCACCTCGTCCCAGTCGACCTTCTCGCGCACGGCGCGGGCCACCGGCAGCACGGCCCCGAAGTCGCAGTAGTGCTCGGAGAACGCGCTGATCAGGCTGCGCATGAGATCGGTCGGGGACAGGACGGGCATGAGGACCGAGTCGACGGGGAGGCACTGGGCGCGGCCGAGCATGTCCTCGGTGACGGGCTCGTGGGCCAGCGCGAAGATGACGTCGACGTCCTGCCCCTGGCTGGTGGTCTTCACCAGCCAGTCCTCCGGCGGGGTCCGTACGGGCAGCCCGGCCTCGCGCAGGGTGGCGGCCACCGCGTCGGCGTCCTCGGGCAGCACGCAGAAGTCCGCGTCGTGCTGGAGGTGGCGGCCGCCTCCGTGGGCGTACACGGCCACGCTGCCGGCCAGCGCGAAGGGGTGGCCCTTCCTCTTCAGGAGGGCGCCCACCTGTTTGGCGGCCTCCAGGATGGCCTGGCTGCGGTCGCGCGGCAGGTGCTGCGCGTCCGGTGCGGCCGGTGCGGGCTCCTGCCCCGCGGTGGCGAGGCGGAGTCCGGTGACCTCGGCCGGCCGGACGGGGGCGGGGTCCTCCCCGTTCTGCGTCATGGCCTCTCCATTCACGGCGCCCTGCTGCCCCGGCGGGCCGGACCGGCCCCGGGGACCATCGGGTACCCGGGCGGCCCGCACCGACACGGCACCGCCGCCGTCGCCGTGCCGGAAGACCGTGAGACCCCACGGCCCGCCCCGAAAGGCAGAGCCGCCCGGCCGTCAGGGTTTGCGGGCGACCGCGCCGTACATCGCGATGTCCTCGTCGCGGATGCCCCGCTCGCCGGTGCCGTCCGGGTGCCACCGGTGGACCTGGACGACGCCCGGGTCGAGCAGGTCCAGACCCTCGAAGAAGGCGTGGGCCTCGTCCAGGGTCCGCAGCCGCATCGGCATGCCGCGGGCGGCGTACTCGCGGGCCACGCGGCCGACCTCGGCGGGCGCGAAGTCGGCGGTGCCGATGGACATGGCCAGGTGGCTGCCGGAGGGCAGCGGCTCCATCAGGCGGCGTACGACACCGACCGCGTCGTCCGCGTCGACCATGAAGTGGACGATGGCGATCACCGTGAGGGCCACCGGCCGGTCCAGGTCGAGGGTGGCCCGCAGCTCGGGGGCCCGGAGGATGGCCGCCGGGTCGCGGAAGTCCGCCTCGACGTACGCGGTCCGGCCCTCGGGTGTGCTGGCCAGCAGGCCCTGGGAGAGGGTGAGGACGATGGGGTCGTTGTCGACGTAGACGACCCGGGAGGCGGGGGCGACGGCCTGGGCGATCTCGTGGAGGTTCGGCGAGGTCGGGATGCCGGTGCCGATGTCCAGGAACTGGCGCATCCCCGCCTCCTCGGCGAGCCGGCGCACCGCGCGGTTCATGAAGTCGCGGTTGGCGCGCATGTGGACCGGGAGCGCGGGCCACTCCCGGGACATGGCGTCCCCGGCCTCCTGGTCGGCCGGGTAGTAGTCCTTGCCGCCCAGGATGTAGTCGTAGATGCGGGCGGAGTGCGCGTTCTCGGTGTCGACGCGGTCGGCCGGCCATCCGTTGTCGGTCAACGCCGTGCTCCTCGGTCGGTGGTTCTGTGCGGGGCATCTGAGGTTCGCGGAATTCTCGTTCACAGCTCCTTGCGGAGCGCGCCGAGCAGGCTCTCGGTACTGCCCGCGGGTGCCGCCTGGGCGCCCAGCCGGTCCAGGGCCTCGCGGTACACCACGACCTCGTCGCCCTTGTCCAGGTAGACGGCGCCGACGAGGCCGCCCAGGTGGACGATGTCGGGCAGTTCGGGGGCCCGGAACCGGAACAGGTGGAAGGCGCCCGCCCGCAGCGCGGGGTGCGGGCCGTTGGCGAACGGCATCAGCTGGAGCGTGACGTGGGGCAGCCGGCTCAGCTCCACGAGATGGTCGATCTGGGCGCGCATCACCTCGGGCCCGCCGACCGGCCGGCGCAGCACGGTCTCGTCCATCACGACCCACAGCCGCGGCGGGCCCTCGCGCGCCAGCAGATCCCGGCGGCGCCTGCCCAGGGCGACGCGGCGTTCGGTCACCTCGGCCGTGGCGTGCGGGTCGCTCGCGCCGAGCAGGGCGCGGGCGTAGTCCTCGGTCCGCAGCAGACCGTGCACGAACTGGTTCTCGTAGGCCCGGATCTGAAGGGCGGCCTGCTCCAGGCTGAGGCAGGCCGCGAACCAGTCGGGCACGACGTCGCGGTAGGTGTGCCACCAGCCGCGCTTATTGGCCTCCCGCACCGACCCCAGGAAGGTGTCGATCTCCCGCCGGTCCGTCACGCCGTACACCTGGAGCAGTTTCTCGGCGTCCGCGAGGCGCAGCCGGGCCACCTTCGCCGCCTCCATGCGGCGGATGGTGGAGTGGCTGACGCCGATGACGGCACCCGCCTGGTCGTAGCTCAGGCCGGCCCGGGTCCGCAGGTCCTCCAGCTGTCTGCCGAGGATCATGCGCAGGACGGACGGGGCGCCGCCCCAGTCGGTCTCCTCGGTCACGCACTACCCCCTCACACAGGTCCGGGGTCACCGTCTCATGCGACGGCTCTCCGCGGCCCCCCCTTCGATCACGTCGTGACGGAAGCAGCATGCTCGTGGCTGCTTGCAATTTTCAACTTGCCGGTTGCGAGGGGTTGTTGGCGGGTGCGAAAGTGGTCTCCCTGCTCCGGCCGACCAAGGAGCGGGCGGCACAGCCCAGTTGGGGGAGACCGGGCTGATCCACGGCCTCGTACGGAGGCGCGTTTCGTCGTCCGCGCCCCGGCGGCCGGTTCTCCGACACCGACCCCCACGGCACGAGGCCGGACGAAAGGCGTACGGCGATGGCTCCGCCCTCTCTCCCCCGACCGCTGCACGGACTCCCCGGGCAACCGTACGCGGAAGCCGGGGCCGCGTTCGCGGAAGCCGGGGCCCCGTACGCGGACGACCCGGTGCCCCCCGGGCCGGCGCACGCTTCCGACCCCCCGCTGCCCGGTCTCACCGCTGCCTTCGAACTGCCGGCGGCGCCCGCTTCGGTGGGCACCGCCCGCCGGGTCCTGCGGGACGTGCTGGCCGCGTGGGGTCTGCCCGGGGACGCGCTCGACGACGCCGTCCTGGTCACGTCCGAGCTGGTGACCAACGCGCTGGTGCACGCGGCCGGGGAGCGGATCACGTGCCGGCTGCGGGACGCCGGGGACCGGGTGCGCGTCGAGGTCGAGGACCAGAACCGGGGGCAGGCACGCCCCGTGCCCCGCCGGCCCGGGCCCGAGGACCAGAACGGGCGCGGACTGTTCCTGGTCGATGTGCTCAGCGCCGACTGGGGGGTGACGGTCGTGTCCGGCCGTACGGCGCGCGTGGTCTGGGCGGAGCTCGCGGCGACCGGGGCGAGACCCGGCGCGGCCGGACACGCACCGGCCGCACCTCACCGACGGACCACCCCCCACTCGTCCGAAGGACCCTCGGCACATGACCCCCACGACCCACGTGACCTCCGGGACGCCTATGACCCCGCCGGCGCCCATGAACGACCTGAACCCCGTGCACCACGTGAGCCGCATGAACCCGCCGGCTCCGGCGCCTGACCCGTCCGCGGATCCTTCCTGGACCGGCACCCGCCCCAAACCGGGCCCGGCTCCCCTGGCGGAAGCCGACCGCCCCGGGCCCGGCCGCCCCGTCACGATCACCCGCCGGGCCCCCGCCGGCGACGGCCGGATCTGATGCCTGCCGGGCCGGGCCGGCGGCATTCGCACCGGTTCTGCCGTAGATTCGCCCGCGCCGCGGGACGCCCGCGTCCACCGGGGCCGGGCGATGCCCCGGCGGACGGCCCGGCCGCGCCCGCACGGACATCCATCAGCAGGGAGAGGTGACGTGACAGACACCGGATTCAGCCCGGACCGCATCGACACCAGCAGGCCGCACTCCGCGCGGATGTACGACTGGTACCTGGACGGCAAGGACCACTACGCCGTCGACGCGGACGCGGCGCGGGAGGTGATGCGGCTGCTGCCCGGAGTCAAGGACATCGCCTGGGCGAACCGCGAGTTCATGCACCGGGCCGCCCGCTACGTCGCGGACCAGGGGGTCGCCCAGTTCCTGGACGTCGGCACCGGGATCCCCACCGAGCCCAACCTGCACCAGATCGTGCAGGACGTCAGCCCGAGCGCCCGGGTGGTGTACGCCGACAACGATCCCATCGTGCTGCGGCACGCCGAGGCGCTGCTCCAGGGCCGGCCGGAGGGCCGTACCGCCTATCTGCACGCCGACGTCCGCGAGCCGGAGAAGATCGTCGAGTACGCCCGCGAGCACCTGGACCTGACCCGTCCGGTCGGGCTGTCGCTCATCGCACTGCTGCCGTTCCTCACCGACGAACGGGACCCGTACGGCGTCGTCGCCACGCTCCTCGAACCCCTGCCGCCGGGCAGTCACCTGACGATCTCGCACATCACGTGGGAGGCCGACCCGGGCGTCTGGGAGGGCATCGACGCCGTCTACCGGTCCGGGGGCACCGAGTTGCAGGCGCGCTCGGCCGCCGAGGTGACGCGGTTCCTCGACGGCCTGGAGATCTGCGAGCCGGGCGTCGTGACGGCCACCCGCTGGCACCCCGAACCGGGCATGCGGGTCCAGGCCGAGCAGCCCGTGTACGTGGCGGTGGCCCGCAAACCGTGACGCCCGGCCGGTGGTTCAGGCGTCGGCGTCGGCCAGTCCGGCGGCCAATGTGGCGCCCAGTTCCCAGCAGGCCTCCACGTCGGCCTTGCCGGGTTCGCCGGTGACGGTCACCGCCCCGGTGGCCGGGCGCCAGCCGAGGCCGGTGGTGATGGACTCGATGGCGCGGACGGCACCGGTGACGTCGTTGCCGCCGTGCACGTAGTAGCCGAAGGGGCGGCCCCGGGTCTCGTCCAGGCAGGGGTAGTAGACCTGGTCGAAGAAGTGCTTGAGGGCGCCGGAGACGTACCCCAGGTTCGCCGGGGTGCCGAGCAGGTAGCCGTCGGCCTCCAGGACGTCGGAGGCGGTGGCGGACAGGGCGGCCCGGCGGACCACGCGGACGCCCTCGATCTCGGGGGTCGTCGCGCCGGCGACGACGGCCTCGAACAGCGCCTGGCAGTTGGGCGAGGGGGTGTGATGGACGATCAGGAGGGTAGGCACACCCGAACCCTGCCGTGCGGGCGGGGCCGGCCGCAAACACGTGAGGAGCCGTTGTGCCCGAGGAGGACCGCGAGGTACCGGCAGCCGTCGTGTTCGACGCGCTGGGCCTGGAATACGAGAGGGCGTTCGCCGGGTCCGAGGCCCACCGGGCGTCCCTGCGCCGGCTGCTGGACGGGCTGGAGCCGGGCAGCCGGGTGCTGGACGTGGGCAGCGGGACGGGCCGGCCCACCGCGCGGACCCTGGCCGACGCGGGGCACCGGGTGCTCGGCGTCGACGTCTCACCGGTGATGACCGAACTGGCCGCGAAACAGGTGCCCGGCGCCGAGTTCCGCCGTGCCGACATCCGCGCTTTCCCCTTGCCGGACGACTCGTTCGACGCCGTGTGCGTGTACTTCTCGCTGCTGCAGATGACCCGGGCCGAGCAGCGGGCGGTGGTCGCCCGCCTGGCGCGCGCGGTACGGCCCGGCGGGCTCGTCGCGCTGGCCACCGTGCCCCTGGACCTGGAGGACGTCCAGGGCCTCTTCATGGGGCAGCCGGTGCGGGTGACCAGCTTCGCCGCCGCGGACTTCACGGCGCTGGTGGCCGGGGCGGGTCTGAGCGTGCTCGCCGAGGAGAGCGTGTTGTTCACCCCGGACCACCCGGACGCCGTGGCCGAGCCGCATCTCTTCCTGCACTGCCGCCGGGACGGCGGCTGAATTCCCCTACGGCGTCGCCAGGGGCCTCAGGTACTGTGTCCGCCTGGACCACAGGGGAGTAAAGAGTGCAGGTCAGGGCGGGGAACAGAGTGGGGAACACACGGGGCGGAGCGGCGGCTGCGAGCGTGGCGGCGATGCTGCTGGCAGCGGCGCTGAGCGGATGCGGCGGGGCAGCGGGCAACAGCGGCGGACCGTCGAGGGCCGACGGCACGGCCCACCCGAGCGCGTCGGGCACGGTACGCGTGGCAGCCCGGGGCGGCACGGTCGGTGCCACCGGCTCCGCCTGCGAACTGCCCGTCCACTTCGACGTCGCCGCGCACTGGAAGCCCAGGTCGATCGACGCCGGCGCGGCGGCGTCGAAGGCGGCCGACGGCCCCGACGGCGACCTCGGGCGCTCGGTGGCCGACGCCCTGATGCACCAGGGGCCGGTCACCGCGGCCTGCGAGATCGACGCCAAGCCGGCCGGTGACATCGGCTTCCTGCGCGTGTGGACCGGCCGCCCCGGCGACACCGACGCCCGCGGTGTGCTGCGCGCGTTCGTCGCAGCCGAGGACAACGTGAGCGAGGAGCGGTACCGGACGTTCACGGCCGGCGGCCTCTCCGGGGTGGAGGTGGACTACCTCTACACGAGCAAGGTCCTGGACGAGACGAAGAAGGAGTGCGCCTTCGCCGTCGTCACGCCGCACGGCCCCGTCGTGGTGCACCTCGGCGGCCTGGACACCGAGGAGCACGAGGCGATGCTGCCGGCATACGAACTGGCCAAGCGGACGCTGCGGCTGAACTGACGGCTTGGAGCGGGACGGCGCGGGCGGCGGTGTGCGGGTGCCGCCTGCCTGGCCCCGGTGGTTACCGGAGCCAGGCGGGGGCCGATCAGTAGGTGCTGCGCCTGGCCCGGAGGAACAGGACGAGGCCGGAGAGGGCGAGCAGGATGCCGATGGCCGCGGGCCACAGGTGGGCGCCCGTGTCGGCCAGTCCGCCGCCCTGAGTCCCCTGGGGCTCGGTCTGCGCGACGGGAGGCGGGGTGTCCTGGCCGGTGGGGGTGGTGGTCTGCGGGGTCTGGGTGGCCTGGCCCACCTCGCCGCCGGCGGCGGTCTCGGTGGAACCCGACCCGGCCTCGCCGGACCGGCCGGGCTGCGTGGTCTTCCCGGCGGTCGCGGAGTCACCGGCCGCACCGGAGCCGTCCGACGTTCCCGAACTGCCGGACTTTCCGGAGCCGACCGACGTTCCGGCATCCCCGGAAGTGCCGTGGCCCGTGCCCTTCCCGGTGCCCGCTCCCTTTCCGCTGTCGCCGCCCCTGGCGGTCTCCGTGGCCCTGGGATTGCCGGTGTGCCGCGTCTTGCCCGGTGCGGTGGTCTTTCCCGGCTCGGCGGGCGAGGTCGACGCCTCGGCGCGCGGCGGCTCGCTCGCGCCGGCCGTCGGGCCCGCGCCGCTGCTCGCGCCCGGGTCCGGGGCCGTCGTGGCGCCGGAGTCGCCGCCGGGGCCGCAGGTGCGCCCGGAGTTGATGCAGTCGACCATCTGCCGCATCAGGCCGTCGTCGAAGATGGCGATGAAGTCGCCGTGGTCGGTGACCGGTTTGTGCAGCTGCTCGGGGAAGGAGTCCACCGCGAACAGCGGGACCGTACGGCCGCCGTCCTTCAGGCTCGGCGCGTCGACGTCGTAGACGATGCGCTGCACGAGTTGCGGAACGGGCTCGAAGCCCGCAGGGCAGGAGCCGTCGGGGGCCTGGAAGGCCATGTGGGTGCGGTGGTTGGCACTGTCGGTGTTGCGGCCGTCCCAGCAGCTCTGGAATTGGAAGCTGCGTACGACGTCGCTGCCGGCCGGGCACAGCGGGTACTTGTCCTTCAGCTGCCGGTCCTCGTAACCGGTGCAGCTCCAGGAGGCGTTGGCGTTGGCGGGGCCGTTGACGAAGGCCTTGGCGTCGCCGGTGATGATCCGCAGCAGGCGGGGCATCGCGGTGACCTTGCCGCGCGCGTTGCCGACGAAGGTGAGGGTGACCTCCTTGGGGGTCACGATCTGGCCCGCGTTGCCCTCCGTGCCGCCGCCCGGGGCTCCCGCGTCCCGTTCCTGCTTGCCGTTCTGCAGGCGCAGCACCGGCCAGTAGTACGTCGACTTGTCGCCCTTGTCCACGCAGCTGGTGTCGGCCTTCTCCAGGTCGTCGTCGCTGGCGAAGGCGTTGTTGGACTGGTTGCCGATGTAGTCGTGGAAGTGGTGGGCGCCGTTGGTGACACCGGGTGAGGTGATGACGTTGTCCGAGTTACGCAGGCCGTTGGCGTTGACGCCGCAGTCCGAGGTGAAGCTGCCGCGGGACGCGTCGGCCTGGGGCGCGGGGGTGGACACGTTGGGCTGTACGGAGGTGATGTCCTGGTAGTCGGAGGCGACGGGCCCGTTGCCCCCCTGGCCGGTGCCGGCCTGGCCGCCACCGTTCCGGCCGTCGCCGTTCTGGCCGTCGCCGTTCTGGCCGTCGCCGTTCTGACCGGTCCCGTTCTGTGCGCCGCCGTTCTGGTCCTGGCCGGACGCGCTCGGGGCTGCGCCGTTCTGGCCGGCGCCGGCCGCGTCGCCGCCCTCGCCCGGGCGCAGGGTGCAGGCGGCCAGGGATTCGAGTCCCTCGGGCCGGTTCCCCGCCTTGTCGATGGCGTCGGCGATCCGCAGGATCGTGGCGGCGCGCTTCTCCTTCAAGGGGTTCATGATCGTGCCGTCGGCGCTGCCGGGGTCCTCTCGGACGGTCTGGGCCGACTGCTGGAGTTGACGGTAGGCGCCCGCCGTCTGCTGGTCGAGCTGGGAGAGTTCGCGGTTTACGTCGGCACGGGCCGCTTGCGGCACATCCGTCAGTTTCGTCCCGACGTCCGGGCAGTCGATCGTGGCCATGCCGGCGGACTTGATCTGCCCGGTGGCCGTCGGCGCGCCCTGCCCGCTCCCATCGCCGTCGCTGGCCGAGGCGTAGACATTGACCGCGACCAGCCCTCCTCCGCCCAGCATCAGAGCGATCGCTGCGAAGGTCGCGCGTTGTGCGCCGGTCGGGCGTCTGCGCCTGTTGCGTCCCAAGGTCGTACCCCTGCGTCTCGTAGCCGTTCGGGCGTGGAGTTCCCCCGGGCTGATACGTGGGGCGGCGCCGATGTGTTCAACCGTCGCGGGAATTCACCGAAACCTCATGGGAACCGCGGCCGGACCGGCTGGGCAAGATGCTGTACCCGCCCGAACGTCATGGCGAACATCACGAATATGTATCGGACATTCCGGCCGTCAACCTTCACGGGAGCCACACAAGTTGGCTAGGTTGACGCCTGGCCGACCGGCTCCGCCCGGGCGAACCCGCCGGGCTGCCCTTGGGGCGGTGAACCCGGTGGTCTCGGGAGAGCGTCGGCCCAACTGCCCTGCGGGGCGAGGAAGGAGCACGTCTTCCATGGCGCCGGAGAGCCGCGACGAGGTACGGCAGCGGATCAACTCCCTCTACGACCGGGCGGAGGACGCCACCGGCAACTTCAACGCGACCCGCGCGGCGGCCGCGCGGTCACGGGGCGTTCACCTCGCGAAGCGGCCGGTCGGGCTGCGCCCGGATCCGGGTCTGGACGAGGTGGCCCGGCCATGGTTCGACCTGGCACGCGCCTCACTCGGGCCCACCGTGCCCGCCGCGCTGCCCGCCGGCCGGCAGCCGGACCGCCCGTCAGCCCTCGCGGAACTCACCGGCCGGGCCACCCCGGCGGAACAGTACGACCGGCTCGCACTGCCGGAGCCAACCGGCTCGGCCGCCCTGCCGGAGCCGGCCGGCCGCGCGACTGCGGCACTGACCGGGCGACCGGCTCCGGAGCTCACGGCGCGAGCGTTGCCGCCCGGCGTCGGCCTGCCGGAACTGCCCGGTGGCGGCCCTCCGGAACGGTCGGGCGCCGACTCCGCGGCACTCCCGCTCCCTTTCGCGGCGCAGCCCGGGTCCGCCACCGCCGAGACGGCACGGCGCCCCTCCCCCGCCCAGAGCAAGTCGGCCACCCGGCGCAAGCTCGCCGCCGCGGGCGACTTGTTGTTCCGTCACACGGCGCGGTCCGTCCTCCCCCTCGCCACGGTCCAGTCCCCGCCCTCGCCGAGCGCGCCGGGTCCTGCGGCGGACCGGTCCGTCACAGATCCCGGGGAACAGTGGCGCCGACCCCAATGGGCGGCACCGGGCGTGTTCCGGACCCCAGCCCCCCTCCCCCTGCCCGCCAACCCCGACCCGCTGACCGACACGGGCACCTTCGCCCCACCGGCGGCCGCCGATCCACTGACCGGCACGGGTGCCTTCGCTCCACCGGCGGCCCTTGACCCGCCGACCGACACCGGGACCTTCGCCTCACTGACCGGCACGGGTGCCTTCGCTCCGCCGCCGCCCGGCTCCGATCCCTTGACCGACAGCGGCGCGCACGTCTGGGCCGCCGCCGTCGATCCCCTGACGGACAGCGGCGCGCACATCTGGGCCGCCGCCGTCGATCCCCTGACGGACACCGGCTCCCTCGCTCGCCGGCCCGAGGTCACCCCGCCGCGTGTGATCGACCCCTTGACGGACAGCGGCTCCTTCATCCGGCGGCTGACGGACACGGGCTCGTTCGCCGCAATGCCCACCACCCCGCCCACCGCCGCGACGGAGTCGGCGCACGCCGTCCGTATCGGTAAGGTGCTGGCCTTCGCGCGCGAGCAGATCGGCAAGCCGTGTGTCTGGGGCGCCACCGGGCCCGACTCCTACGACTGCTCCAGTCTCACCCAGGGAGCCTGGCGGGCCGCCGGGGTCACGCTGCCGCGGGCCGCGCATGAGCAGGCGTTCGCGGGCACGCCGGTCCCGCTCGCCACCATCGAGCCCGGTGACCTCGTCCTCTTCTTCGACGACGACCGGCACGTCGGCGTCTGCACGGGCGACGGCATGATGGTGCACGCGCCCGGCCCTGGGTCGTACATCCGCGAGGAGTCGATCTACGGCGCCGGGGAGTCGGCGATCCACCGGGTGATACGTCCCGCGTGAGGGGAGGGGGCGGCCCGCGAAGCCGCCTTTCGGCGGCCCCGGCCTCATAAGGCCACGCTGGAGAAGTCATAAGGTCCGCTTATGAGGTCATAGACGTGACCCTCGTACCAACTTAGGTCTGCCTTAGTTTAGGCTTCCCGTCGAGTCGCCATCCACGCTCGAAGGGAACCTGATCATGCCGCGCCCCCTGCGGGTAGCCATCGTCGGAGCCGGCCCCGCCGGGATCTACGCCGCCGACGCCCTGCTCAAGTCCGAGGTGGCCGCCGAGCCCGGCGTCTCCATCGACCTCTTCGAGCGGATGCCCGCCCCGTTCGGCCTGATCCGGTACGGCGTGGCCCCCGACCACCCGCGGATCAAGGGCATCGTGACCGCCCTGCACCAGGTGCTGGACAAGCCGCAGATCCGCCTCTTCGGCAACGTGGACTACCCGAACGACATCAGCCTGGACGACCTGCGCGCGTTCTACGACGCCGTCATCTTCTCGACCGGCGCCATGGCCGACCGCGAGCTGCGCGTCCCGGGCATCGACCTCGACGGGTCCTACGGCGCCGCGGACTTCGTCTCCTGGTACGACGGCCACCCGGACGTCCCCCGCACCTGGCCCCTGGAGGCCGAGAAGGTCGCCGTCCTGGGTGTCGGCAACGTCGCCCTCGACGTGGCCCGGATCCTCGCCAAGACGGCGGACGAACTGCTGCCGACGGAGATCCCGCCGAACGTGTACGACGGCCTCAAGGCCAACAAGGCCCTGGAGATCCACGTCTTCGGCCGCCGGGGACCGGCGCAGGCCAAGTTCAGCCCGATGGAGCTGCGCGAGCTGGACCACTCCCCGAACATCGAGGTCATCGTCGACCCCGAGGACATCGACTACGACGCGGGCTCGATCGAGACCCGCCGCGGCAACAAGCAGGCCGACATGGTCGCCAAGACGCTGGAGAACTGGGCGATCCGGGACGCCGGCGACCGCCCGCACAAGCTGTTCCTGCACTTCTTCGAGTCCCCCACGGAGATCCTCGGCGCGGACGGCCGCGTCGCCGGCCTGCGCACCGAGCGCACCGCGCTCGACGGCACCGGCAACGTCAAGGGGACCGGCGCGTTCAAGGACTGGGACGTCACCGCCGTCTACCGCGCCGTCGGCTACCTCTCCGAGAAGCTGCCCAAGCTGCCCTGGGACCTGGAGACGGGCACCGTCCCGGACGAGGGTGGCCGGGTGATCGAGGAGGGCGGCGCCCACCTGCAGTCGACGTACGTCACCGGCTGGATCCGGCGCGGCCCGGTCGGCCTCATCGGCCACACCAAGGGCGACGCCAACGAGACGGTGTCCAACCTGCTGGACGACTACGCGAACGGCCGCCTGCACGCCCCGTCGGCGCCCGAGCCGGAGGCGGTGGACACCTTCCTCGCCGAGCGCGAGGTCCGCTTCACCACCTGGGAGGGCTGGTACAAGCTGGACGCCGCCGAGCGGGCTCTCGGTGAGCCGCAGGGCAGGGAGCGCGTGAAGCTCGTCGAGCGCGCCGACATGCTGCGGGAGAGCGGGGCGTAGGCCCCGGACGCCGGTACACCGCCGGACGGACGCGTGCGTCTCCGCTCCGCCGCGCTGCCCGACCGCGTTAGGCCCGGTGAACGGGGCCCGCCCCTGAGCGGATGGACGGGCGGGCCCTCGACGGCCCATTGTGGGGGCCACGCGAACGCACGGACACGTGTGAACCGCGGTCGCCTGACGCGTTCCACGCACACCCCGCGCGCGGGGCGCACACCCCGAGCGCGGAGGCCGTTCGCGCCGTAGGCGGGGCCGGTTCGCACCGTGCGTGAGTCCAGTTCGCGCATGCGCGGGGGCGGGTTCGCGCCATGCGCGGGGACGGCTCACGCCGTTCCGGGGCGGTTCGCGCCATACTGCGGGGGCAGTTCAAGCCCTTGCGGGGGCGGTTCCCGCCGTTGCCGGTGCCGAGGCGCCGGGCCCGGCGGTTCCCGCCGTTGCCGGTGCCGAGGCGCCGGGCCGGCGGCCGTCGCGCCGGGTTCGCGCGACGCCTGCGCGCCCCTCCCGTTCGCGGCGCACGCGCGGCGTACGGGTGCCGCACATGGCGCGCCCCCGCGCCGCCTGCGCGCGCCCAGTCGCGCGACACCCCGGGCACCCACCCCCCGGCTCGGGGCGCACGGCGGTGATACTGGTAGACGCACCCGCCCCCATCAGCAGATTGGCCCATGTCGAACTCCGCCACCGACCACGCCACCGTCCCGCAGAGCCTCTGGGCGGCCCGCGGCCGTCACACCGGCCCCGCCCCCGAGGAGATCCTCCGCCGCGCCCTGCGCCGCCGCAGGGACGACGGGGACATCGACGACTTCGCCGAGCCGCCCCCGGACGAGGACTCCGCGCGGCGCGTCTTCGAGGCGCGCTGGCGGGCCGGCGGCACGGTCACGGTGCGGGCCCGCCTGACCCTCGTACCGCGCGAGGGCCACCCGGAGGGGCACGAGTGGACACTCGTCGCGGAGGCGGAGCGGCCCTGGGACGACGCGTGGCCGTCGCCCGCGACCCTGTTCTGGCCGGAGGCCGGCGACGACGGCGAGGCAGGCGCCTGGGACCACCACCCGAGCGTCGCGGGCCTGCGCTTCCGGCAGGTCAACGCGCTGCCCACGGACGACAAGGAGATGCGGCGCCGGCTGCGGGACGCGGCCCGGCAGGCCTGGTGCGTGCACGTCGTCGTGCACGAGGCGATGACCCCGGACGAGCGCGGCCGGCTGCCGCTGACGGGCCTGCTGCCGCCGGGCCTGAGGCACCGCGTGGTGGAACACCGGGCGGCGCCGCACCAGTTGCGGGCCGTCAACTGGGCGCTGAAGGACCTCGGCGTCGAGGTGCCGCGCGGCGGCGCCGTACTGCTCCCCCCGGACCCTGCGCCGGACGGCTACGACGGGCCGGACCACCGGGTGCGGGACGTCTTCCTCGACGGCAGCGAGCCGGCGGGGCTCGTCGAGGTCCTGCGGCGCTACGTCGCCCTGCCCCGGCCGCTGCCCGAGGGCGGCGCGGAGGCACTGGCCGACCTGCGGGACAACTGGACCCTGATGACCCCGCAGGAGGAACTGGAGCGCGAACGGCAGCGGGTCGCGCGGTACGCCGAGGCGCTGGAGGCCATGACGCAGTCGCGGGACCTGTACCGGGAGGCCGCCGAGCGGGCCCACGAGGCGCTGGCCGCCTACCGTGACACGCCCGCCGCTTTGGCACCGCAGGAACCAGTCGGCACGGAATCCGCCTCTGCCCTGCAGCAGTTGGCCCGGACCTGGGACCGGCTGCGGTTCACCTCCCGGCCGGGGAAGGGCACATGACCGGACCCGTTGTGCGGGGCCGGGCAATCCTGGCAGCCTGAGGGCTGGAGGCCGGATGGACGACACGACCACGATCCTGCTGGTGACCGCCGCCGTCGTCGCGGCGGTGCTGCTCGCCGTCGCCGTCGCCGTACTGGTACGGCTGGTCCGTACCCGGCGCACCCTGCGGCGGGCCGGGCTGCCGACGGGGCCCCGCTGGGTGTTCTGGGGCGCGGTGCTGTATCTCGTCCTGCCGACCGACCTGCTGCCCGACCCGGTCTACCTCGACGACATCGCCGTACTGCTCCTCGCCCTGCGCACCATGCGCTCCGCCCACCCGGTGCCGCCGGCGTCCGGCACCATCGGACGATGAAATCCACGTTCACGGGGATCGACTCCGTGCCCGCGGCCCCCGAGGTCGCCGTCGTCGTCGACGTGCTGCGCGCGTTCACCGTGGCCGCGTGCGCGTTCCGGGGCGGTGCCGAGCGGATCGTGTTCGCCTCGACGCGGGAGGAGGCGCTGGAGCTGAAGGCCCGTCACCCCGGCTGGCCGGCCTTCCAGGACGGTGCCCCGCTGCCGGGGTTCGACCTGGCCAACTCGCCGGCCCGGCTGCGTTCTCTGGACGTGCGGGGCCGCACCATCGTGCAGAAGACGACCGCGGGGACGGCGGGTGCGCTGGCCGCGTCCGGTGCCGGGCTGCTGCTCTGCGCGAGTTTCGCGGTGGCCGGCGCGACCGCGGAACTGCTGCGGGGAGTGGCACCGGACGAAGTGACCTTCGTCGTCACCGGGGACGGCGGACGGGCCGAGGAGGACAGGGCCTGCGCCGAGTACATCGCGGCGCGTGTCGGCCGTGCCGCCGCCGGCCCGGAGCCGTATCTGGACCGGGCCCGGCGGTCCGATGCCGCCGCCCGGCTCGCCGAGGGCGTGCGCCGCGGGTTCGCCGGGGTGCATCCCGAGGACGTGGCGCTGTGTCTGGAGGCGGATACGGCCTCGTTCGCGATGGTGGCCGCCCGGACGGACGGCCACCTGGTGCTGAGGCCGGCCGGGCGGCCGGCGGGCTGAGTCAGCGCCGTTCGCCGTGGCGCCCGTTCGCCGTGGTCAGCGTGGTGAGCAGGACCGCCAGCGCGGCGATCGCCGCCGCCGCGGCCAGCGCGCCGGCGATCCACGGCGGGGCGAGGACGGCGGCCTGGATCCGGGCGGCGTTCGGCAGGCCGAACCGGCCGGCCAGGACGTGCCCGGCGGCAAGCACCGCCGTCACCATGAACGCGCCCGCCGCCGCCAGCAGCCGGAACGCCGATGCCCGCGAGGGCAGCGCCATGGCCAGCAGGACGCACAGCGCCGAGACGACGATGGTGGCCCCTAGGACGCCGTGGGACGGCCCGGTCCAGTAGCGCGGGGCGTGGGCGACCCCGCACAGGAACGCCATCAGGGAGGCGAACCGGGCGCCCCACAGTGCGGCCGTGGCCGTGCGGGCGGCCGGGCCGCGGGGGTCCGCGCGCCCCTTGCCGGCGCGGGCGGCCGCCGCGGGCGCGACCACGGGCATGGGCGCCGTCAGGACGGGGACGGGGAGCGTCGCGTCCGGCGGGGGTGCCTCGCGGCGGGCGCGTTCGGCGACCAGTCGGCCGACCAGTTCGGCGATGTCCTCGACCGGACGGCCGGCCGCCGCCTTCACGGCGGCCTGCCCGCAGTGGGGTTCCAGGGGCGTGCGGCGCAGCAGCTCCATCAGCCGGCTGACGTCCTCGACGGGACGGCGCTCCGCGGCGGCGCGGATCGCCTCGTCGGCGTTGCCGGTGCCCCGGGGCGACTCGGCGAGCAGCGTGACCAGGCGCATCACGTCCTCCACGGGGCGGCCGATGCCGGCCGCGCGCAGGGCGTCGGCGGTGGCGCGGGCGTGCTCCGGCGAGCCGTCCAGCAGGCTGATGAGCCGGACGACGTCCTCCAGCGGGCGGTCGGCGACGGCCGTGCGGAGCAGGCCGTACAGCGGATCACCGAACGGATCGCTGTCTGCGGGCGCGACGCTGCCGTCGGGCACGGCGCTGTCGCCGGGTGTGGGCTCGGGGTGCTTCTCCGGGGGCCCGTCGGGCCGGGTTCCGGGGTCGGGCGGGGGCGTGGCCAGGCCGGTGACGGCTGCTGCGTCGGGTATGGCGAAATCGTCGGGACGGGGGGACGGAGAGCGGGTCGTCATCTCGGCTCCAGAAGAAGGGTGCGGCCGCACCTGCGCCCCCGCGTGCGGCGCGCGGCATTACGGTGACCATTACTAGGAGCCCGGCCGGAGTCCCGCCACCCGGGCGGGGCAGAGGTGTGAGCCGGCGTCCGGTCAGCGGGAGCGCAGGGTCCGCGAGGGCGGTTCGCCGAACCGGGCGCGGTACCGCTCGGCGAAGCGGCCCTGGTGGGCGAAGCCCCAGCGACGGGCGACGTCGGCCACGGTCGTCGACTCCGGCTCCGCGCGCCGCAGTACGGTCCCGGACGCGGTCCATGCGGATGTCCCGCAGGTAGGCCATGGGGGTGGTGCCGACCTGACGGCGGAACACCTCTTGCAGCCACCGGGCGCTCATCCCGCCGACCTCTGCCAGGTCCGCGGTGGTGTACGGCTGTTCGGGGTGGGCGCGGACGGCCTCGGCGACGCGGGTGACCGGCCGCGCGAAGCCGTGGCGGACCGGGCGGAACCGCACGCAGAGACCCCGCACACCCGCACCGCACGGCTCGGCCTGCCGTGGCGGCCGCCGGAACCGCACGCCCGGAGACCCCGCGCGCCCGCGCCGCGAGGCCCGGCCCGCCGCGCTCGCCGCTGCCGATCCTGTCCGCCCAGGTGCGGTCCGGCGCCGATCTGTCGCATTCTTGCTGTGTCCACCCGGCGGCGCACGGGACGAGGTAGGGCCGATGGCTGGGAGCGGGGAGCAGGTGGTCCGCGCGCGGGCCCGGCTGGCCGCGCTGCTCGTCGACGCCTCCACCAGCGCGCTCGGAGCGGCCGGGGCACGCGTGGCCGGCGTGTACCTGCGGTCCTCCACGCCCGGGCTGCTGCGGCTCGCGGTGCTGGTCGGGCTGCCCGGACCGCTCTTCCGGCCCTGGTGGCGCCTGCACACGGCCCGGCCGTTCCCCGTGTCGGACGCCTACCGGCTCGGCGTCCAGGTGGTGCTGTCGGACGCGGCGGAGACGGTGCGCCGCTATCCACAGTTCGCGGCGGGCCTGCCGTTCCAGTTCGGCTCGGTGTACACACCCGTCCCCGGTGAGGACGAGCCCCTGGGGGTGCTGACGGTGCTGCGCCCGGCCGCGGACTCGGTGGACGAGCTGCTCGACCGCGACCTGCTCACCCGGCTCGCCGAGGACCTGGGGGCGGAGCTGCGCGTCCTCGCGGCGGCGGGCGGCACGGGTGTGACCGCGGGCGGCATGGGCGCGCCAGCGGGTGGCGCGAGCGCGGCGATGGGCGGCACGGGTGCGGCGGGCGGGGAGGCGGCGACGGGCGGCGCGGGCCCGGGAGCGGGCGGCGCGGGCCCGGGAGCGGGCGGCGCGGGCCCGGCGGCCGGTGGTTCGGGTGCGGCGGCGGTCGTCTGGGACGGGGAGCCGTTGTGTGTGCGGCCGCCCTCGGTGGGGCCGGCCGAGGCGCGCGTGGGGCGGTTCGCCTGGGATCCGGCGACCTCGGCGGTGCGCGGCGACGACCGGCTGCACGCCCTGCTCGGCCTCGGTCCCGGCGAGGTCGCGGGCAGCGGCCCGGCGCTCGCGGACGCCGTGGCCCCGGGGGACTCCCACCGGATACTGTCCGCGCTGCACGAGACCGCCGCCGGGAAGCCGCCTCCCACGCCGCTGCGCGTGCGTTCCCGGGACGGCGCCCCGCGGCTGCTCGACCTCTGGCCGGCGGCGGCCGGCGACGGGACGGAGGTCGGCGGGTTCGTGTTCGACCCCGGTCCGGCCGTCTCGGCGGACGGCGCGGCCGACCTGTTGCCGCAGGGGGTGTTCTGCCTGGACCGGCTGGGTGTGATCGTGTACGCCAATCCGGCCGCGGCCCGGCTGGCGGGCCGGGAACGGGCGGGTCTGCTGGGCCGGCCCGTGTGGGAGGCCATGCCGTGGCTGAGCGGTCCGCCGTACGACGATCACCTGCGCGGCGCGCTGCTGTCCCCCGAGTCGGTGCACGTCCATGTCCGGCGTCCCGCCGGGCACCGCGGGGAGCCGGCCGGCGGCGAGTGGCTCGCGCTGTCCGTCCATCCCGGCGCCGACCTGCTGACCTGCACCCTGGTCCCGGCCAGCCGGATGGACGCGCCCGTAGAGCCGACGCCGGAGCCGCACGAGCCGGAGGGCGCGGTGGCCGGCGGGCCCTCGATGGAGCCGTTGTACCGGCCCATCGCGCTCGCGATCGCGCTCACGGACGCGGTGACCGCCCAGCAGGTGTCGGCGGTCGTCATGCAGGAGCTGCTGCCCGCGTTCGGCGGCCGCCGCCTGGCCATCTACCTGCTGCAGGACCGGCATCTCTACCTGGCCTGGGAGACCGGCTTCCCGCAGGGCTTCCTGTCCCCGTTCGACGGTGTCGGGCTGGACGCGCACATCCCGGGCGTGGAGACCCTCACCACCGGCCGCCCGCTGTTCTTCGAGTCGATGCAGCAGATGGCGGCCACCTACCCGGGCATCCCGCTGGACGCGGAGGAGGGCGCCCGAGCCTTCCTGCCGCTGATCGCCTCCGGGCGGCCGGTGGGCTCCTGCATCCTCGGCTTCGACCGGCCGCGGAGCTTCAGCAGCGACGAGTGCACGGCCCTCACCGCGCTCGCCGGGCTGATCGCGCACGCGATGGAGAAGGCCCAGCGCTACGACAGCGAGGCCGCGCTCGCCCGCGGCCTGCAGCAGGCGCTGCTGCCCCGGCGGCTGTCGGCGCACCCGCGGGTGGAGACGGCGGGCCGCTATCTGCCGGGCACGCAGGGCATGGACGTGGGCGGTGACTGGTACGACGTGGTCGAGGCGGGCGACGGGCTCGCGCTGGTCATCGGCGACGTCCAGGGGCACGGGGTGCAGGCGGCGGCCACGATGGGGCAGCTGCGCAGCGCGGTGCGCGCGTTCGCGCTGGGCGACCGGCCGCCCGACGAGGTGATGAGCGGGACGAACCACCTGCTGATCGACCTGGACCCGGGCCAGTTCGCCAGCTGCTGCTATCTGCGCCTGGATCCGGCCACCGGGCGGGCCCGGGTGGCCCGGGCGGGGCATCTGCCGCCGCTGCTGCGCGCTCCGGACGGCCGGACCCGGGCGCTGGACATTCCGGGCGGTGTCGTCCTCGGCGTGGATCCGCGGGCCCGGTATCCGGTGACCGAGCTGCTGCTGGAGCCGGACGCGGTCCTCGCCCTGTACACGGACGGTCTGGTCGAGCGGCCCGGCGCCGACATCGACGACGGGATCGAGGCGCTGCGGCTGGCGCTGGCGCGGGCCGGTGCGGCGCCCGGGCGGCGTGGCGGGCGCTCCCTGGCCGGGATGGCCGACCGGCTGACGGCCACCGCCCGGCACGCCGCCGACCGGCCCGACGACGTGGCGCTGCTGCTGGCCACCCGCCGCGCGGCGCCCGCGCCCCGCCGATGAGGGGAGCGCGCCGCGATTCGTGGCGGTCACCTCGGGTGACGGTCTCGCCTGACGGGGCCGGGCAGTGTAGACATGGGCTCATGGTGCGACTGCCCGGCCGGCCCGACACGCGGCCGCCTCGCTCGTTCGGGCATCCGCGTGCGTCGCTCGGCGCGCGGCAGCCGGACGGGAGCGGCGCGAACGGCTCGCGTCCGGGGGTGCTGCGTTCTGCGGTGAGCGGTCGCAGCGTCGCCGGGCAGGTGTTCGTGCTGCAGGTGGTGATCGTGCTGCTGCTGGTCGTGTCGGCGGTGGTGGCGCAGGTGCTGCAGGTGCGGCACGACAGCGACCTGGAGGCCCAGAACCGATCCCTCGCCGTCGCGGTGACGTTCGCCAACGCGCCCGGCACGGTGGCGGCATTGCGGTCGCCGCATCCGACGGCCGTGCTGCAGCCGCGCGCGGAGGCCGCCCGCAAGGCCTCCGGGGTGGACTTCATCGTGGTGATGAACACCGACGGCATCCGCTACACGCACCCGAAGCCGGACCGCATCGGCAAGAAGTTCGTGGGGACCATCGGGCCGGCGCTGGCCGGGGGCACGGTGGTGGAGCACATCCACGGCACCATCGGGCCGCTGGTGCAGGTGGTGGTGCCGGTGAAGGACTCCGCCGGCAAGGTCGTGGGTCTGGTGTCGTCCGGCATCACCACCGCACACGTGGGCGGGGCGGCCGACCAGCAGCTGCCGCTGCTCCTGGCGGCGGCCGCGGCGGCGCTCGCACTGGCCACCGCGGGCACGGCGCTGGTCAGCCGGCGGCTGCTGCGTCAGACGCGCGGCCTCGGGCCGTACGAGATGACCCGGATGTACGAGCATCACGACGCGGTGCTGCACGCCGTCCGCGAGGGTGTGCTGATCGTGGGCGGCAACGGCAGGCTGCTGCTCGCCAACGACGAGGCACAGCGGCTGCTGGACCTGCCGCCGGACGCCGAGCGGCGGCATGTGCTGGACCTCGGCCTGGACGAGGAGACGGCGGGTCTGCTGTCCTCGGGCCGGGTGGCGACGGACGAGGTGCACCTGGTCAAGGACCGGTTGCTGGCCATCAACCAGCGCCCCACCGACCTGCGCGGCGGTCCGCCCGGCAGTGTCACCACACTGCGTGACTCGACCGAGCTGCGGGCCCTGTCGGGGCGGGCGGAGGTGGCGCGCGAGCGGCTGAACATGCTGTACGACGCCGGGGTGGGCATCGGCACCAGCCTGGACGTGACCCGCACCGCGGAGGAGCTGGCGGAGCTGGCGGTCCCCCGGTTCGCCGACTACGCGACGGTGGACCTGTTCGACGCGGTGCTGGGCGGCGAGGAGCCCAAGCCCGGCACGGCGCTGCGCCGTACGGCGTCCACGGGTGTCCGCAAGGACGCCCCGCTGTATCCGGTGGGCAAGCGGATCCGGTTCGTGGCCACGTCGCCGCAGGCGCGCAGCCTGACCACCGGGCAGTCGGTGGTGGAGTCCCGGCTGCGGGAGGCGGCCGGCTGGCGGGCGCAGGACCTGGAGCGCACCGAGCAGGTCGTCGGGTACGGCATCCATTCGCTGCTCACGGTTCCGCTGCGGGCGGGCAGCCTGGTTCTGGGGGTGGCGAACTTCTGGCGGGCGGACAAGCCGCAGCCGTTCGACGGGGAGGACCTGGCGCTGGCCGAGGAGCTGGTGGCGCGGGCGGCGGTGTCGATCGACAACGCCCGCCGCTACACCCGCGAGCACAGCATGGCGGTCACGTTGCAGCGGAGTCTGCTGCCGCGGTCGCTGCCCGAGCAGGGTGCGCTGGAGATCGCGTACCGCTATCTGCCGGCGCAGCTGGGGGTGGGCGGCGACTGGTTCGACGTGCTGCCGCTGTCCGGGGCGCGGGTGGCGCTGGTGGTGGGTGACGTGGTGGGGCACGGGCTGCACGCGGCGGCCACGATGGGCCGACTGCGCACGGCGGTGCACAACTTCTCCTCGCTGGACCTGCCGCCCGACGAACTCCTCGGGCTGCTGGACGAACTGGTGGGCCGGATCGACCAGGACGAGACCCCGGCGGACGGTGCCGCGGCGATCACCGGCGCGACCTGCCTGTACGCGGTGTACGACCCGGTGTCCCGGCGCTGCACCCTGGCCCGGGCCGGGCATCCGCCGCCGGCCCTGGTACGGCCGGACGGCAGCGTGGAGTTCCCGGACCTGCCGGCGGGGCCGCCGCTGGGGCTGGGCGGGCTGCCGTTCGAGACGGCCGATCTGGAACTGGAGGAGGGCAGCCGGCTGGTGCTGTACACGGACGGGCTGGTCGAGGACCGCGACCGGGACATCGACGTCGGTCTCGACCTGCTGCGCGACGCGCTGCGCCGGACGCCCGGCGCCTCTCCCGAGGAGACCTGCCGTACGGTGCTCGACCGGCTGCCGGCCCGGCCGAGTGACGACGTGGCGCTGATCGTGGCCCGGACCCGGGTGCTGGGCACCGACCGGGTCGCGGAGTGGCAGGTGCCGTCGGATCCGGCGGCCGTGTCCGAGATGCGGGCCTCGGTCACCCGGCAGCTGACCGACTGGGGCCTGGAGGAGCTGACGTTCACCGCGGAGCTGATCCTGAGCGAGCTGGTCACCAACGCGATCCGGTACGGGCGCGGCCCCATCGGGGTACGGCTGCTGCTCGACCGGACGCTGATCTGCGAGGTGTCCGACAGCAGCACGACGTCGCCGCACCTGAGGTACGCGGCGAGCACCGACGAGGGCGGCCGGGGCCTGTTCCTGGTGGCGCAGCTGGCGGAGCGCTGGGGCACCAGGTACACCCCGCACGGGAAGATCATCTGGGCGGAGCAGCCCCTGCCCTGAACGCCCACGCGAACACAACCGTCCAGGGCGGCCGGGCTGGCGGGTTCAACGAGGGCCCGGTCCGCCCCGGAGCGATGATGGTCAGTTGCCGCCGATGCGGGAGCGCAGCAGCTGCTTGCCCAGCTCGGCGCCCTTGCGGCTGTCCGCCTGTGCCTTGCGGAACAGGTCCACGACCTCGTCGTCCTTGTCGCGCTCGGCGTCCTGGATGTACTGCTCCAGGCGCAGGGAGTTGCTCAGGCACGCCTCGACGTACCAGATGAGGTTGTAGTCCTTGTCCCGGGTGCCGGTGACCTCGCCGGTCTCGCTGGTGCTCGTCATTCGGGGTCTCCTCCTTCTGCCGACCCTGGCGATTTCTGCTCGGGCAGGACCCCGGGTACCCGTGCGGTCAGGGGGCACACGGCGCGGTCCGGGCGGATGCCGGGACCCGGCGGGGGCGCGGCCGTCAGCCGAGGGCGCGGTCCAGGTCGAACGCGGCACTGATCAGGGCGAGGTGGGTGAACGCCTGCGGGAAGTTGCCCTGTTGCTCTCCGGTGCGGCCGATCTCCTCGGCGTACAGGCCGAGGTGGTTGGCGTAGGTGAGCATCTTCTCGAAGGCCAGCCGGGCCTCGTCGAGCCGGCCGGCCCGCACCAGCGCCTCGACGTACCAGAACGAGCAGATGGAGAAGGTGCCTTCGTCGCCGCGCAGTCCGTCGGGGCTGGCCTCGGGGTTGTAGCGGTAGACGAGGGAGTCGGAGACGAGTTCCCCGGTGAGGGCGTCCAGGGTGGACAGCCACTTGGGGTCGGTGGGGGCGATGAACTTCGCCAGGGGCATCATCAGTACCGAGGCGTCGAGGACGTCGCCGTCCTCGTGCTGCACGAAGGCACCCCTCCGCGGCGACCAGCCGCGGTCCATGATCCGCCGGTAGATCGTGTCGCGGGCCTGTCGCCAGCGCGGCAGGTCGGCGGGCAGCCCGCGCCGGTTGGCCAGCCGGATGGCGCGCTCCACGGCCACCCAGCACATCAGGCGCGAGTACAGGAAGTTCTTGCGCCCGCCGCGGGTCTCCCACACGCCCTCGTCCGGCTGGTCCCAGTGGTCGCACACCCAGTCGACCAGCCGGCACACGTCGTCCCACTGGCCGCTGGAGATGGGCTGGGCCCACTTGTCGTAGAGGTAGACCGAGTCGATCAGGGCGCCGTAGATGTCGAGCTGGAGCTGGCCGGCGGCGGCGTTGCCGACCCGGACCGGGGCGGAGCCGCGGTGGCCCTCCAGCTGGGTCAGTTCGCGTTCGGGCAGGTCGGAGCGGCCGTCGATGCCGTACATGATCTGCAGCGGGCCCAGGGCGGCGCCGTCGCCGGGGCTGATGTGGGTGGTGAGGAACCGCATGAACGCCTCGGCCTCGCCGCTGAAGCCGAGGCGCAGCAGCGCGTACACGCAGAACGCGGCGTCCCGGATCCAGACGTAGCGGTAGTCCCAGTTCCGTTCGCCGCCGGGCTGTTCCGGGAGGCTGGTGGTGGGGGCGGCGACGATGGCGCCGGTGGGGGCGTAGGTGAGCAGTTTCAGGGTGAGCGCGGAGCGGTGCACCATCTCGCGCCAGCGGCCCCGGTAGCGGGACTGGTGCAGCCAGCGCCGCCAGTAGGCGACCGTCGTGTTGAACTCCCGCTCGGCCTCCATGCGGGGGCAGCCGCGCGGGGTCACCTGCTCGCCGACGAGGTCGAGGGCGAACACCGCGCTCTCCCCCTCGCCGAGCTTGAAGGCGGCCCGCGCGTCCTGCCCGTCGTGCTCCAGAGGGACGGTGGAGGTGAGGGCCAGGGAGCGCCGGGCGGACTCGAAGAGGATCATGCCGCCTTGTTCGCGCAGGGTGTGCGGGTCGGCGCCGTAGCCGAAGCGCGGGGCGACCAGGCTCCGGAACGGCACGGTGCCGCGGACGCAGACGACACGCCGGATCAGCCGGTGCCGGCCCTCCTCGTCCGGCCGTTCGTCGCCCTGGCCGGTGACCGGCATGAAGTCCTGGACCTCGCCGACGCCGTCCTCGGTGAAGAAGCGGGTGATCAGGACGTTGGTGTCGGGGAAGTAGAACTGCTTGGTGCGGGCCGGTACGGCCGCGGCCAGTTCGAAGCAGCCGCCGCGGTCGGCGTCCAGCACGGCCGCGAAGACGCTGGGCGCGTCGAAGGACGGGCAGCAGTACCAGTCGATGGTGCCGTTCGTGCCGACCAGGGCGACACTGCGCAGATCGCCGATGAGCCCGTGGTCGGCGATCGGCAGGTAGCGCGGAGCACCGGCCGGATCCTGCGGGAACGGCGTCTCGGCCATCGCTCGGGCCTCCCTGGTGCGGGGTGCTGTCTCCAGCGTAGGGGGGAGGTTTCCGCCCGGCGCGGCCAGGAACCCGGACCGGTCCCGGGCCCTTCCGGATGCGGGGCGTGGCCGGGCGGGGAATCGTGAGAGTGTGCCCCGTTCGGCGGCACCGGCACGGATGCGGTCATCCGGACCGAGGAGGAGGCATCATGGCGACGTCAACACCCGAAGAGTCCCGGTCGTCCGGCGACCACTGCACCCCGGACGCCCTGCTCCACTCCGCTCCCGCCCGGGGCATCAGCCCTGAGGACCTGGTGATGGCGGCGGGCAGGGACGTCACCCCGGCCAACCTGGACTGGGCGCGCCGCAAGCTGGAGACGGAGGGGCCTTCGGCGGTCGAGAAGCTGCTCCCGTAAGGGCACGGAACCGGGGGCGGGAGCAGGGCGGGGCGTGTGCGGCGGACGCGTGGCGGTGCGTCCGCCGGCACGTGAGGGGACGGCGCGCCCAAGGCCGTGCCCGCCGCTCTCTTCCGGCGGGGCACCCGGGGCTGCCAGACTCCCGGGATGCCCGACTTCGACTTCGACATGCTCGTCATCGGATCCGGTCCCGGCGGCCAGAAGGCCGCAATCGCCGCGGCCAAGCTGGGCCGCCGGGTGGCCGTCGTCGACTCCCCCGACATGGTCGGCGGTGTCTCCCTGCACACCGGCACCATCCCTTCCAAGACCCTGCGCGAGGCGGTGCTGTACCTGACCGGTCTCACCCAGCGCGACCTGTACGGGCAGAGCTACCGGCTCAAGGAGGACATCACCGTCGCCGACCTGACCGCCCGCACCCGGCACGTGGTCGGCCGTGAGGTGGACGTCGTCCGCAGCCAGCTGTCCCGCAACCACGTGACCCTGCACGCCGGCACGGGCCGGTTCACCGACCCGCACACGGTCGCCCTGACCGACGCCGGCGGCCGGGAGCGGCAGTTGAGCGCCGAGCACATCGTCATCGCCACCGGCACCCGGCCGGCCCGCCCGGACACGGTGGAGTTCGACGGGCGCACCATCATGGACTCGGACAACGTGCTCTCACTGGAGCGGGTACCGCGCTCCATGGTGATCGTCGGCGCGGGCGTGATCGGCATGGAGTACGCGAGCATGTTCGCCGCGCTGGGCAGCAAGGTGACGGTGGTCGAGAAGCGGCCCGGCATGCTCGACCTGTGCGACGTCGAGATCGTGGAGTCGCTCAAGTACCACCTGCGCGACCTGGCCGTCACCTTCCGGTTCGGGGAGACCGTGGCAGCCGTCGAACGGCATCCGCGCGGGACGCTGACCGTGCTGGAGAGCGGCAAGAAGATACCGGCGGACACGGTGATGTACTCGGCGGGCCGGCAGGGGCTGACCGCCGGCCTCGACCTGGACAGGGCCGGCCTGACGGCGAACGCGCGCGGCCGGATCAAGGTCGACGAGCACTACCGCACCGAGGTGGAGCACATCTACGCCGTCGGTGACGTCATCGGCTTCCCGGCGCTCGCCGCGACGTCCATGGAGCAGGGACGGGCCGCCGCGTACCACGCCTGCGGGGAGCCGGTCGGGCGGATGCACAACCTCCAGCCGATCGGGATCTATACGATCCCCGAGATCAGCTTCGTCGGACGGACCGAGGACCAGCTCACCGAGGACTGCGTGCCGTTCGAGGTCGGGATCGCGCGTTACCGGGAGCTGGCGCGGGGGCAGATCATCGGCGACTCCCACGGCATGCTGAAGCTCCTGGTCTCCCCGGAGGACCGCAGGCTGCTCGGCGTGCACTGTTTCGGTTCGGGGGCGACCGAGCTGATCCACATCGGGCAGTCGGTGATGGGGTGTGGGGGGAGCGTGGACTATCTGGTGGACGCGGTGTTCAACTATCCGACGCTGGCGGAGTCTTACAAGGTCGCTGCGCTGGACGCGACGAATCGGCTGCGCCAGCTGGGGCGGCTTGATTAGCTCGGGTGAGCTGCGCTCGGCGGGGTGAGGGTCGTCGTACGGGTGCGGGTGGGATGTGGCTGGTCGCGCAGTTCCCCGCGCCCGTTAGGTGGGTGCAGCCCAGGCCGACTGAATCGCGGCCCGGATCACCTGCCCCGGGCCGGCTCAGCGGTTCGGGTCTTCGGTGATGTGTACCGCTGCCTCCTCGGCTCCTGCCGCTCCGCCGTCGATGCCGACGTCCCGGGCGATCTCGTCCTTCGTGGTGTCCGGGTGGGCGCCCTCGTCCGGGGCCACGAGGCGGCCGGCCCGGGTCTCGCCCGCCTCGGGGTCCACCGGTTCGCCCTCGCCGTCGAGGAGGTCGCCGATGCCGTCGCCGGGGGGTGCGGTGGCGTCGGGGACCTCCTGGCGCAGGCGGTCGTCGAGGGTCTCGCCCTCGTGCTGTTCGGCGGCGGTGGTGCCGTGCTTGGTGACGCCGAGGGGGCGTTCGGGCGGGGAGTAGCCCTCGTCGAGGACGTCGTCGTAGGTGCGCTCGCCGACCGCGTCCTGGAGGTCCAGCGGGGCGGCGTCCTGCTGTTCCTCGTTGGTGCCGGTGGGCTGGTAGGCGTCGTCCGCCATGGGGGTCTGCTCGGCCTGCTGGTCGCTCATCGCCGGCTCCTTGTCGGCTCGGGGTCGGACCCGGTCCGCGTTTCCCGGAGCGCGGTGCCTAACCCTGCCGCCGGTCGCCGGGTCAGTCGGCCGGGGCGTGGGCCAGAGACGCCGTCCACTTCTCCTCGATGCGGCCGGCCTTCCAGACGACCAGGGCGATCGCCCAGGTGACGAAGAAGAGGCCGACGATGGCGAAGCCGACCGTGTTCAGGTCGAGGCCGGCGATCCAGTCCCAGAACGCGCCGTGCAGGCCGAGCTTCTGGGCGAGCAGGCCGAGGAGTTCGACGGTGCCGATGAGGAGGGCGACGGCGACGGACAGGCCGGTGATGGTGAGGTTGTAGTAGACCTTTCGGACCGGCTTGGAGAACGCCCACTCGTAGGCGAAGTTCATGAACGAGCCGTCGATGGTGTCCAGCAGGGACATGCCGGCCGCGAACAGCACGGGCAGGCACAGGATGGCGTACCAAGGCAGGCCGGAGGCGGCGCCCGAGCCGGCGAGGACGAGCAGGGCGATCTCCGTGGCGGTGTCGAAGCCCAGTCCGAAGAGCAGGCCCAGCGGGTACATCTGCCACGGTTTGGTGATCGACTTCATGACGCGGCCGAGCAGCCGGTTCATGAAGCCCCGGTTGTTCAGCTGCTGCTCCAGGGCCGCCTCGTCGAAGTCGCCGGAACGCATCCGGCGGAACACCTTCCAGATGCCGGCCAGGATGACGAGGTTGATGGCGGCGATGACGTAGAGGAAGGTCCCGGAGACGGTCGTACCGATCAGGCCGGTGACGTCGTGCAGCCGGGAGTCGTCGTTCTGGACCGGTCCGGCCAGGGTCCGCACGCCGAGGGAGAGCAGCAGGGCGAGGCCGAAGACGATGCTGGAGTGGCCGAGGGAGAACCAGAAACCGACCGAGAGCGGCCGCTGTCCCTCGCCCATCAACTTGCGGGTGGTGTTGTCGATGGCCGCGATGTGGTCGGCGTCGAAGGCGTGCCGCATGCCCAGCGTGTACGCGGTCAGGCCGATGCCCACGCCGAAGGACTGGGTGCCGACGCTGTAGTGCTCCGGCGCCACGATCCCGACCAGCGTGCCCCAGCCGATGACGTGCAGCGCGAGGACGAACGCGGCCATCGCGCCGGCCCTGGTCCACTCCTGGCGCGTCATGGAGCCGCGGACGCGGTGCCAGGCCGAGCGCTTGGTGCCGGCCCGGGCGGGGAGGGACGGAGCGGGACCAGGGGCGGCCGTCATCGTGAGGGTGTCCTTCGGTGGTACGGGTACGGCTGCGTCGACCAGCCTGGTGCCATCATCCCGTACTTGCAACTCATGTGCAGTAAAGCGCGCGCCCGGCCTTTCCCATGAGCGGGAAAAGCCGGACGGCGGGTGGGCAGGGCCGCGGTCAGGCGGAGAGCAGGCCCCGGCCGAGCCAGTCCCCGGCGTCGCGCACGCCGGGCAGGGCGAAGAAGTAGCCGCCGCCGGTCGGGGAGATGTAGTCGACGAGGGGTTCGTCGATCAGCCGGGTCTGCACGGCTTCGAACTGCCGCTTGAGGTCCTGCTGGTAGCAGCAGAAGACCAGTCCCATGTCCAGGTCGCCGACGTTGTCCACGCCCCGGTCGTAGTTGTAGCCGCGGCGCAGCAGGCGGGAGCTGTCGGTCTTCGGGGTGCGCGGGTTGGCCATGCGGATGTGGGAGTCCAGCGGGATGACGGTGCCGTGCGGGTCCTTGGCGTAGTGCGGGACGTCGGTCTCCTTGGCGCCGTCGAGCGGGGCGCCGGTGTCCTTGCGGCGGCCGAACATCTTCTCCTGCTCGGTGAGCGAGACCCGGTCCCAGAACTCGACGAGCATGCGGATGATCCGGATCACCTGGTAGCTCCCGCCGTGTGTCCAGGCCGGTTCGCCCTGCCCGTCGCCGATCCAGATCAGCCGGCTGGTCTCGCGGGGCGAGGTGACGTCGGGGTTGGCGATGCCGTCCTTGAAGCCGAGCAGGTTGCGGGCGGCGCCGGTGGGGCGCGGGGCGTTCTGGAAGCCGTCGACGCGCCACTTGATCTGCAGGGCGCCCCGGGTGTGCCGGGTCAGGTCGCGCAGGGCGTGCAGCACGGTGTCCTGGCTGTTGGCGCACAACTGGAGGGAGAGGTCGCCGTGGCACTCGGCGGGGTTCAGGTTGTCGTTGGGGAACGTCCGCATCGGGGTGAGCCGGAGCGGCCTGGCCTTGGCGAGGCCGTAGCGGTCGTCGAAGAGGGAGGCGCCCACACCGACGGTGACGGTCAGGGCGTCCGGCGGCACCTGGGGGCCGAGGAGGCCGTTGTCGGAGGGCGGCGCGCCGACACCGAGGTCGGTGGGGGTGCCGCCGGCGGTGAGGAAGCGGGCCCGTTCGGTGAGGGTGCGCAGCAGGCCGGCGAGGTCCTTGCGGTTCTCGGCGATGACGTCGAAGGAGACGAAGGTGGCCGCGGCGGGCGCCGCGGTGACGATGCCGGCCTGGTGGGCGCCGTGGAAGGGGACCTCGGCACTGCTGTCGTCGCCGCCGCTGTCCGCCCGGGCCGGGCCGGCGCTCGCGCCGAGGGCGAAGCCGCCGCCGGCCAGGACCGCTCCGGCGGCGCCGGCGCCGAGCGCGCCGCGCACGAACGAGCGGCGGGCCGGACAGGCCGGGGTTTCGGCAGTGGACATCGAGGGGTTCCCTTCGGGCTGGTGCGGGCGCTGCGGTGTCGGGTGCGGGGCGGGCATCAGGCGGACTTCCTGACCTCGAGGAGGTCCGGTACGGCGGCCAGGTCCTCCAGGAGCTGCCCGGTGGCGCCGTCGACGCGCTGCCGGCCGGAGGTGCCGAGCCGGTCGACGGGCGTCCAGTGGTCGCCGTCGTGGGCGGCGGCCAGGAGCTTCTGGAGCCGGGCGGTGTCGGCGTCGACCGTCGGGAGGAGCTTCGGTGCGCGGGGGGTGAGCAGGGGCTTGAGGACGGTGAGCAGTTCGCGGGTGCCGGCCAGGTTGGCGTCGGCGGTGGCCAGGTTGGTGCCGCTGCCCATGTCGGTGTCGCCGGTCAGCTCGAACTGGAGGGTGTTCTCCAGGATCTCGTGGGCCCGCAGCGGCAGGTCGCCGGGGTCGAAGGGCTGCGCGGGGAACGCCGTGCGCAGGCCGCCGGTGTCGGCGGCGAGCCGGTCGGCGGGGGCGCTCAGGTCCTTGGCGGACTCGCCGTGCCAGAGGCCGTACTCGATGCGCAGGAAGCCGGTGAAGGCCTTGTCGTGGACGCCGTCCGGGAGTCCGTCGGGGCGGCCGTCGATCTTCTGGTCGTAGTCCTGGAAGGTGCCGTAGGCGGCGCCGAGGGAGGCGTAGGTGCGGTGGGCGGTCAGCCAGTCGGTGCGCGCCTGGTCGAGGTGGCCGCCGGCGATGTCGCGGTCGAGGGTCCGGGTCTGGGTGACGAGGGTGTCCAGGCCGTGTTCGACGTACGTCTTGTACGCCTTCAGGGGCGCGGCGAGGTCCTGCTCGGAGACGGGGACGACGGGTGTGGCGCCCTTGCCGCCGGTGACGCTGACGGATTTCGAGGTGACGGGCCTGCCGCCGGTGGGGACGCAGCGCCAGGCGTAGGTGCCGCCCGCGACGGTGGCGACCAGGTCGCGGGTGGTGCCGGGGGCGAGGCCCTCGATCTCGCCGTAGACGGCGTTGGTCGCCGGGTCGATCAGGTAGACCTCGGAGGTCTTGCCGCCGGTGTTGTGCATGCGGAAGGTCTGCCTGCCCGGTTCGGGCGCGGTGAAGCCCTGCCCGCAGTCGGTCGGGGAGACGGCGACGGTCTGGTCGCCCGCGGGCTTGGGACGGGAGAACGCGACGACGCCTGCGGCGACCACGGCGGGTACGGCTACCACGGCGGCCGGGACCACCCAGCGGGGGCGGGGTGAGCGGGCGGGCTTCGGCGCGGGGGCCGGCTTTTCCGCCTCGGGGGACGGCGCGGGCTTGGCCGCCGGGGTGCGGACCCCGCGGATGAACAGGGTCATGACGGTGGCGAGGTAGGCGACGTAGGCCACGACCTGCAGCCAGGTCATGGCCGGTGTCAGGTTGAGGACGCCCTGGAGCAGGGTGCTGTACCAGGAGCCGGCGTCGACGCTGCCGGAGAGGTCGAACGCGAAGGCGGCCTTGCCGGGGAGCACGCCGCCCTCCTGGAGGTCGCGCAGGCCGTAGCCGAGGACGCCCGCGGCGATGACGATGAGGACGGCGCCGGTGGCGGTGAAGAACTTCGTCAGGTTGATCTTCAGGACCCGACGGTACAGGCCCCAGCACAGGGCGGTCGCGAGCACCAGGCCGATCCCGGCGCCGGTCAGCGGTCCGACGGACTCGCCGGCGGCCTGGGCGGTGGTCCACAGGAACAGCGCGGTCTCCAGACCCTCGCGGCCGACGGCGAGGAAGGAGGTGAGGACCAGCACGCCGGAGCCCATGGCGAGCGCGCCGGTCACCTTTTCCTTCAGCTCGCCCGACAGGCCGCGGGCGGAGCGGCGCATCCAGAAGACCATGGCCGTGACGAAAGCGACGGCGATCACGCTGAGGGCGCCACCGAACGCCTCCTGGGCGGTGGTGGGCAGGGACGCGGCGGTGAAGGTGAGGACCGCGCCGAAGCTCATCGCCAGTGCGACCGCGGCGAGGACACCCGTCCACACCTGGGGCAGCCGCTGCCGGGCACCGGCCCGGACCAGGGTGGCGATCAGGATGGAGACGATCAGTCCGCCTTCGAGTCCCTCCCTCAGTCCGATCAGGAAACTCGGAAACGCGTCGTCCCACATGCCCTGCGACCCTCCCTACTTAGTGAAGGCATGCCTTACCTTCGACGACCATCATGACTACGGGGATGTAGTCGGCCGGTCATGGGGCGGCAATGTCGGGGCAAAAGCCGGGAACGCGGCCCGCCGGCCGTTCGTCTACAGTTCGGTAGACCGTCTACAAATCCGTAGTCGGATGTTGCCGTGAACCACCTGTCACCGAAGGAAGGGCGTGCGATGACCGCTCCCCCACCCCTGTCGTCGCAGCTCGCTGTGAACGTGCTGGACGCGCATTCCCTGCTGGCCGCCTTCGGCGTGCTGGGCGTCGGCGTGGTGCTGTTCGCGGAGACGGGTCTGCTGATCGGCTTCTTCCTGCCCGGTGACTCCCTGCTGTTCACGGCGGGGCTGCTGTGCACGGGCTCGTCGGACAGCGGGGTGCACCTGTCGCTGGGGCCGCTGCTGGTCGCGGCGGCCGTGGGGGCGCTGGCGGGCGCGCAGTGCGGGTTCCTGCTCGGCCGGAAGGCGGGCGGGGCGCTGCTGGCCCGCAGCAGATCGGCCCGGCTGCACGAGGGGGCGAAGCGCGCCGAGGAGCTGCTGGAGAAGTACGGGTACGCGAAGGCGATCGTCCTGGCCCGCTTCGTCCCCGTGGTGCGGACGGTGCTGAACCCGATGGCGGGCGCCCTGGAGGTGCCGGCGCGGACGTTCACGCTCTGGCAGGTGACCGGTGGCCTCGTGTGGAGCCTCGGCGTCACCCTGGCCGGGTACGCGCTCGGGTCGTCCGTGCCCAACATCGACACGTATCTGCTGCCGGTGATCGCGCTGATCGTGTTCGTGTCGCTGATTCCGGTCGCGCTCGAACTGCTGCGCTCCCGCAAGGCCGCCAAGGAGGCCCGATGACGACGCTCGCGCTCACCGGCGGGGCGGTCGACGGACCGCTGTACCGGGACGTGGTGGACCTGGCCCACCGCTCCCCCGGCTGGCTGGACGACACGGTCAGGGTGTGGTCGGCGTACGGGCTGGCGGTGTTCGCGCTGTTCATGCTCGTGGGCTGGTGGCGGGCCCGCCGGGTCGGCTCCTCGGCGGCGGTGACGGCGCTGGCCGTTCCCCTGGCCGTGGTGCTGGCGTACGGCGCGAACTCGGTGGTGAAGCTGCTGGTGCGGGAGGACCGGCCCTGCCGGCACCTCACCTTCCGGACGCTGGAGGCGTGTCCGGTGCAGGGCGACTGGTCGTTCCCGAGCAATCACACGGCGATCGCCGCGGCGGCCGCGGTGGCCCTGTTCTTCGTCTCCCGGCGGCTCGGCGCCGTCGCGACCCTCGCCGCCTGCGCCATGGCGGCGTCCCGGGTGTGGGTGGGCGTCCACTACCCGCACGACGTGGTCGTGGGCGCGGTGGTCGGCGCGCTGGTGGCCTTCGTGGTGATGACGGCGGCACGACGGCTGCCGCTGGGGTTCGAGCGGTGGCTGTCGGCGAGCTGGCTGCGCCCTCTGCTCGTGTCATGAACCGCAAGCACACGGCGGAGGCCGCGGGCAGCCTCGGCCTCGGGGCCTGGGCGGCGTTCGGGGTGCTGACCATGGTGGTGGCCGGCCGCAACGGCGCGCCGCTGTTCCTGGACCACGGGCTGCTGTCCTGGTCCGTCGGCCACCGCCCGCCCACGGCGGTGGCCGCGGCCCGCGGGCTGACCGCCACCGGCACCGGGGTGATCCCCTATGTGCTGGTGCTGCCGGCCGGGCTGTTGGTGGGCGCCACGCGGGCGCAGCGGCTGGCGGCCGCGCTGCTGGGCGCGGCCTGCCTGGCGGCCGGCCAGGCCGTGCGGTACGGCGTGATGGAGCTGGTGGCCCGCGTCCGCCCGCCCGAGCCGGACTGGCGGACCCACGCCTCGAACTGGTCGTACCCGTCCGGGCACACCACCACGGCCGCACTGACGGCCGGACTGGTGATCCTCGCGATCTGGATACGGGCGCCCCGCGGCCGTACGGCGTTCTGTCTGGCCGTCGCCTGCTGGGGCGCCGGCGTCGGCCTCACCCGGATCTACCTCGGCGTCCACTGGTCCACCGACGTCCTGGGCGGCTGGCTGTTCGCCTCCGGCTGGCTCGGTCTCTGCCTGTGCGCGGCGGCCTGGTGGCTGCCCTCGGGATGCGTGACGGGACCACCGAGAGCGAGGGCCGACGACCGCACGGACACGGCGGGCGAACCGGTGTGAAACCCTCCGGGCGGCGAAGGTGCCCGGAACGCCCGGAAATGAAGGAACGCGGGCGACGCGGTTCGTGTCAGGCTGCCGGGCATGTCTGAACGCGCTGTCAGCTTCGGAGCGGTGGCTCAGTCGTACGAACGGTTCCGGCCGGGGTATCCCGCGGAGCTGTTCGGCACCGTGATGTCGTACGCGGGCCGGCCGGTGCGGACGGCCCTGGAGATCGGCGCGGGGACGGGCAAGGCGACGCGCCTCTTCGCGCGGCGGGGGATCACGGTCACGGCCACCGATCCCGACGCGGCCATGCTGGCCGAGTTGCGCAAGCACGTGCCGGCGGACGTGCGCACGGTGCGGGCGGCTTTCGAGGACCTGCGGCCGGGCGAGAGATACGGGCTGGTCTACGCGGCGGCGTCGTTGCACTGGACCGAACCGGACCGCCGGTGGGAGCGTATGGCGGCGCTGCTGGAGCCCGGCGGCGTCTTCGCCTCGTTCGGCGGAGCCCCGCACCTGGCCGACCCGGCTGTCGAGGCGGCCGTGCGTGCGATGCGGGCGCCGTTCCTGGACAGCGATGACATCCCGTCACCGGACGGGACGCCGCCGGGGCACGACATGCAGTGGCCGGGTACGGAACTCCAGCGGTGCGAGTGGTTCACCGGCGTCCGGCAGGCTGTGGTCCGACGGCGTCTGACGATGAGCCCTCGCGACTACGTCGGTCATCTCTCCACCGTCTCGGCCTACCTCTTACTCCCGCCCGCGGAGCGGGAAGAGGTGTTCCGGCGCATCAGGCAGGGGGTGGGCGAGCAGGTCGAGTTGACCGCCGACGTCACCGTCCATCTCGCCCGTCGGCGACGGGAGCGGTGACGCTCCGCCGGCCGGTGTCGTCACAGCGCCCGGCGGCGGACCAGTACTCCGAGGACCAGCAGGCCCGGCAGCAGGGGGAGCCATACCGTGAGGAGGCGATAGCCGATGACCGCGGAGGCGGCCGCCGAGGCGGGGGCACCGGCCGTGGTCAGGGCGAAGGCGAGGGCCGCGTCGAGGGAACCGAGACCGCCAGGAGTGGGCAGCAGGGCGGCCGCGCTGCTGGCGGCGAGGTAGAGCAGCGCCACCTGCAGCGGGGGCAGGGCGAGGCCGACGGCCTGGGTGACGGCGATGACGACCGCGGAGTGCAGCAGGGCGAAGAGCAGCGAGCCGCCCCACAGGGCCGCCGCACGGGCCGGGCACGCGTGCACGGCCCGGATGTCGGCCATGACGCCGGTGACCACGCGGCGGCAGCGGGGCCACAGGGGGCCGGCCAGTAACGCCGCGAGGAGGACGGCGGCGCCGAGGACGGCCGCCAGTGCCGCCGGGGAGACGTGCGGGACGCTCAGCAGCCCGGGGCACGCGGGCGCGAGTGCCGCGATCAGGGCGAGGCGGACCAGTCCCCCGGCGGTGGTCTTGACGGCGACCGCACCGGCCGCCCGGCATGCCGGGAGTCCGCAGCGCATCAGGAAGCGCAGGTTCAACGCGCCCGCGCCGAGGCCGGCAGGCAGGACGTGGTTGGCGGCGGACGCGGCGAACTGAGCGGCGACGAGCCGCCGGGCCGGCAGCCGCAGGGTGACCGCGCCCTGCTGGGCGAGCGCCGATGCCGCCCACGTGCCCGAGGCCGCCGTCGCGCCGACCAGCAGCCAGCCCTGGTCGGCGACGGCCAGCCGCACCGCGCCGGTCTCGACCGCCGGCCAGTGCCGCCGGGCCATGTAGACCGCGCAGAGCAGGAGCGTGAGACAGCCGGCGAGGTGCCAGCACACGCGCCGCCGCCGGAACGCGCCGACCAGCTCGACGGGCGCCGTCATGCCCCACCCCGCGCGCGCCGGAGCGCGCCGCTGCCGTCCGCGGGGCGGAGTGGTGGGGCGTCGTTGCAGCTCATGGGCCCTCCGGTACGGCGTAGTAGAGGCGCAGTTCGCCGAGTCGTACGGACGGCCAGGTGCGGGCGTAGTCCGGGAGCCGGTCGCCGGGGGCGACCAGCGTGGCCACCGGCCGGTGGCGGGCGGTACGGGCTATGGCCGTCGAGGTGCTGTTGGCGTTGTGCCCGGTCGTGGCCGCCGACGAACAGCCGGCGTAGAACGCGACCGGGATGGCCTCATGGCCGGTGAGCAGACAGGGCTCGCGGACCCCGAGCCGGTGCAGAGTGGCGGCGGTGCGGGACCAGTCGCGGTGGGCGGCGGCGGTGCGGTCCACGAGGGGCAGCAGGACCGTGAGTTGCACGGTGAGGTGGGCGGCCAGGGCGAGGACGGCGAGCGTCGTGGCCACCGGTCGCCGGGCGCCGCCCGGCGTGGTGGTCAGCCGGCACAGCGCGTCGGCGACGGGGATCGCGAGGAGGGCGTAGGCGGGGAGGAGGAAGCGGGGCGCCGCGTAGCCGATCATGAAGAGGTAGGGGAAGGCGGCCATGACCGCCGAGGCGAGCGGCAGCAGGGTCGCCGCCGCGCGCCGGGCGCGGACGGCGACGGCCAGGCCCAGCAGGGCGAGCAGCGGCAGCGCGAACCACCAGAGGGTGACGGCGGGTCCCGGCAGGGTGCCGGTGCAGGGCCGGCACAGGGTGCGTCCGCCGAGGCTGCGGAGCTGGTCGGCGACGGCGAGGTGCCAGCCGAGGCCGCCCTGGATGTCCGAGCCGTCGGAGAGCCGGTTCAGCAGTCCGCCGTACGCGGTGTACGCCTCGACGACCCATTCGACGGCGCCGGCCGCGAGGCCGCCGAGGAGCACGGCCAGGACGGTCCACCGGCGGCGGAGCAGGACGAGGACGAGCAGGGGCAGGGCCGCCAGGGCCGCGTCCATGGGCCGCATCCAGGCCATCAGCGCGCCGCTCGCGGCCAGCCCCCACAGGGCGGTCCGGTCGGACGGGGCGGTCACGGCGCGCAGCGTGCAGGCGGTGGCGGTCAGGGCGCCGATGGCCACCCAGTAGTTGGGCATGGCCTGGGGGCCGTAGAAGAGGGTGATCCAGAGGGAGGCGAACAGGGTGCCGGCGAGGGTCAGCACGCGGACCGGGAACAGGGGCCGCCAGGCGCGGAGCGCCAGGTAGAGGGCGAGGCCGGAGAGCAGCGCGAGATAGACGCGCAGCAGGGGTGTCGAGGAGGACCAGGAGGCGACGGGCGCGACGAGGAGGGAGACTCCGCGGGCGCGGGGTGCGCTGAAGAAGGCGGCGGGCGCGTGCCCGCTGACCTGGCTGACGTACACCGTCTCGTCCCAGCCGAGGCCCAGGCCGGGCCGGACGAGGAGCAGTTGGGCGGCGGTGAAGACGGCTCCGACGGTGGCGAGGGGCCAGACCACGCCTGCCCGTCGGGGGCCGCCCGGGGCGCGGGGCGCGCGTTCGCGCCGGGTCCCGACGAGTGTGGCGTACGCATGGCCGGCCATCATCACCCCTCCGACCCTACAGCGTGTAGGGCTCTCGGCCACCCTACAGCGCCGCGAGTTCTCCGGTTGGAACCGGGGACGAAGCCCACGCAAACATGCCCAACCTAACCCGTGTTGGGGGCGTACGCCGGGCGCACACGGCCCTCAACCCGGTGGCACTACGCGCTGTAAGGTGGGGGCATGGCTGGCACAGGGTCCCGGGACCGGGCGGAGCGGCGCAGCGCCGGGGAGCTGGAGAGCGAGGTACTGGCCGCTCTCTGGGCCACCGAGCGGCCGCTGACCCCGGCGGAGATCCAGGCCGAGATCGGCGGCCTCGCCTACAACACGGTGCACACCATCCTCAAACGCCTGTACGACAAGGGGCTGGTGCTGCGGGACGCCGACGGGCGGCGCGGCGCGTACCGGCCGGCGAAGAACGCGGCGGAGCTGACCGCCGAGGCGATGCACGAGGCCCTGGACCGGGGGCCGGATCCGATCGCCGCCCTCCAGCAGTTCGTGACCGGTCTGAGCCCGGAGGAGGAGCGGGCGCTGCGCGACCTGCTGACCGGGGGCGGCGCATGAGGTACGACGTCTACACCCCGCTGGTGCTGTCCTTCCTGCTCGCCGCGGTCGGCCCGGTGCTCGCCCGGCGGTCCGCCCCGGCGCTCGCCGCCCGCGTGCTGGCCCCGGCGGCCGTGCTGACCGCGGCGGCCACCACCTGGTCGCTGGTGCTGCTGGGCGCGGCCCTGCTCGGGGACGCCCCGCCGGTGGTCCGCGAGGCCCGCGAGGACGGGGTCCGCCTGAGTGATCCGGTACCGGAGTTCATCGGGCTGGCGGCGTGTCTGGCGCTGGCAGCCGTCGGATGGCGGGTGGGTCGGGCGGTGCGCGCCGAGCGGTGCACCCGGCGGGCGCTGCGCCGCCTGTGCGCGGCGCATCCCGCGGGCACGGAGCTGATCGTCGCCGCCTCCGAGGTGGCCGAGGCGTTCGCGATCCCCGGCCGGCCGGGCAGGATCCTGGCCACCTCGGCCATGCTGGGCGCGCTGGAGCCGGCCGAGCGGCGGGTGCTGCTCGCGCACGAGCGCGCTCATCTGGCCCACCGTCACGGCGCGCTCGTGACGGCGGCCACGCTCGCGGCGGCGGCCAACCCGCTGCTCGTCCCGGTGCGTTCGGCGGTGGTGTTCCTGGTGGAGCGCTGGGCCGACGAGCAGGCCGCGGCGGACGTCGGCGACCGGCGGACCACCGCCCGCGCGCTGGCCCGCGCCGCGCTGGCCGCGGGCCGCTCCCGCCCCGGCTGCGCCCTGGCGTTCACCGGTCACACCGTCACCCGCCGCATCGCGGCGCTGCAGACCGGTCCGCCCCCGCGCCTGTGGGCCGCCGCGGCCGCCGTCCTGGCCCTCGGCGTCCTCCCGCCCCTCCTCGCCGCCGACGCCACGACCGACCTCCTCGCCCTCCTGTCGACAGCGCTGAGCTGACGTCCCGAGCGCCCGCACAGCCGGCCCGTGAAAACCGCGCCGGGGCGTGCCTCCATGTGGGCACGCCCCCGCCGGTGCTGGTGGCGCTCCCCGCGTGGGTCACCCCGTGTTGGGGGCGCGGTGGGGTGGCTGGGCCGGGGACGGGCCCGGGGTGGTGCGGGGGACGGGGCGGACGGCGGGGGCGCCGGCGGTCAGGGTCAGGGGCTCGCCGTGGTGGTGGAGCGTGAGCGGCGGGCCGTCGAGGAGGTGGTACGACGCCGTGTCCCCGGTGATCTCCACCCGCAGGCGGCTGCCGAGGAACTGCAGGTGGAAGGCGAGGCGGCGCAGCCGCTCGGGCAGGCGCGGCGCGAACAGCAGGCTCGTCGGGTCGTGGGGGGCGTGGCGCATCCCGCCGAACCCCGCGACCAGCGCCATCCAGGTGCCCGCCAGGGACGCGATGTGCAGCCCGTCCCGGGTGTTGTGCTCCAGGTCCTGAAGGTCCATCAGGGCGGCCTCGGCGGTGTAGTCGTAGGCGAGCCGCAGATGCCCGGCCTGGGCGGCCACGACGGCCTGGACGCACGCCGAGAGCGAGGAGTCCCGCACGGTCAGCGGCTCGTAGTACGCGAAGTTGCGGGCGACGTGCTCCTCGTCGAAGAACGCCCCGCAGGTGTACATGGCCAGCACCAGGTCGGCCTGCTTGACCACCTGCTTGCGGTAGAGGTCGAAGTAGGGGAAGTGCAGCAGCAGCGGGTACTGGTCGGGGCGGGTGCCGGCGAAGTCCCAGTGCTGGTAGCGGGTGAACCCGGCGTGCTGTTCGTGGACGCCGAGTTCGTGGTTGTACGGCAGGTGCATGGCCTCGGCGGCGTCCCGCCAGGCCGCGCTCTCCTCCTCGTCGACGCCGAGCCGCTCCCCCTCCGCCGGGTGGCGTTCGACGGCGTCGGCGGCGGCGAGCAGGTTCGCGCGTGCCATCAGGTTGGTGTACGTGTTGTCGTCGGCGACCGCGCTGTACTCGTCCGGGCCGGTGACGCCGTCGAGGTGGAAGGCGCCGTGCGCGTCGTGGTGGCCGAGGGACCGCCACAGCCGGGCGGTCTCCACCAGCAGCTCCACGCCGACCTCCCGCTCGAAGCCGGTGTCGCCGGTGGCCGTGACGTAGCGGACGACGGCGTCGGCGATGGCGGCGTTCACGTGGAACGCGGCGGTGCCGGCCGGCCAGTACGCCGACCCCTCCGAGCCCTCGATGGTGCGCCACGGGAACGCGGCGCCGCCGAGCCCGAGCTGCGTCGCCCGATCGCGGGCCGCGTCCAGGGTGTTGTGGCGCCAGCGCAGCGCCTCGGAGACCGACTGCGGGGAGGTGTGGGTGAGCAGCGGCAGCACGAACATCTCGGTGTCCCAGAAGGCGTGCCCGTCGTACCCGGAGCCGGTCAGCCCCTTGGCGGGGATGGCCCGCCGCTCGGCGCGGGCGCCCGCCTGGAGGACGTGGAAGAGGGCGAAGCGGACGGCCTGCTGGATGTCCTCGGCGCCGTCCACCTCGACGTCCGCGCGGGCCCAGAAGTCGTCCAGGAAGTCCCGCTGGTCGGCGAGCAGCCCCTCCCAGCCGTCGTGGGCGGCGGCCGCGAGCGCGGCGTCCACCTGGTCGGCCATCGCGGGCAGCGACCGGCCGCCGGACCAGCCGTGGGCGACCACCTTCTCCACCCGCAGTGTCTGCCCCGGCTCCAGCACGGAGGTGACGGTCAGCCGGGCCACGTCGTCGCCGCTCTCGCTGCGGGTCGTGGTGCGCTCGGGGCCGGTGATGACGTGGTCGGCGGCCACGGCGACCCTCAGGCCGCTGCGCCGGGTGCGGTGCACGAGCCGCAGCCGCTCGCCCAGCGCGAAGTGGCCCTCGGGTTCCAGCGGCGACGACAGCACCTGGGCCGCGCGCGGGTCACCGCCCGCCTGGGGCAGTTGCTCGTTGGCGACCAGCTCGGACTGGATGACCACCCGGCTGCGGCTGTCGACGGCCTCCACCTCGTACGCCACGGCGGCCACCGCCCGCTGGGTGAGCGAGACCAGCCGGGTGGAGCGCACCCGGATGGTGGACCCGGCCGGGGACGTCCACTCGCAGGTGCGCTCCAGCACCCCGCGGCGCAGGTCCAGGACGCGCTCGTGGGAGACGAGGCGGCCGTAGCGCAGGTCGAAGGGTTCGTCGTCCACGAGGAGGCGGAGGATCTTGCCGTTGGTGACGTCGATGACCGTCTGGCCCGACTCGGGGTAGCCGTAGCCGGCCTCCGCGTACGGCAGCGGGTGCAGCTCGTGCACGCCGTTGAGGTAGCTGCCGGGCAGGCCGTGCGGTTCCCCCTCGTCGAGGTTGCCGCGCCAGCCGACGTGGCCGTTTGACAGGGCGAACACCGACTCGCTCTGGGCGAGGACGTCCAGGCTGAGATCGGTCTCGCGCACGGCCCACGGCTCGACGGCGTAGGACTTGTGGGTGATCACCGCTTGCCTCCCAGCTCGGCGAGGTCCTTGACGACGATGTCGGCGCCGTGCGCGTACAGCGCGTCCGTCTGGCCGACCCGGTCGACACCGACGACGTAGCCGAAACCGCCTGCGCGGCCCGCGTCCATGCCGGCCAGCGCGTCCTCGTACACCGCCGCGGCGCCCGGCTCGACGCCGAGGTCGCGGGCGGCGGCCAGGAACGTGTCGGGGTGCGGCTTACCGGGCAGCTTCCGCTCGGCGGCCACCACGCCGTCGATACGGACGTCGAAGTACCGCTCGGCGTCGACGGCGCGCAGCACGTCGCGGCAGTTGGCGCTGGAGGAGACGATCGCCGTGCGCAGACCGGCCGCGCGGACCGCCTCCAGATAGCGCAGGGTGCCGTCGTAGGCCTCCACGCCGCCGGTGCGGATCTTCTCCAGGAGCAGGTCGTTCTTGCGGTTGCCCAGTCCGTGCACGGTCCGGGCGTCCGGCGGGTCGTCGGGGGTGCCCTCGGGCAGTTCGATGCCGCGGGAGGCGAGGAAGGCGCGGACTCCGTCGGCGCGGGGCCGGCCGTCGACGTACTCGTCGTAGTCGGCGGTGTCGAACGGGCGTGCCTGCTCGCCCTGGTAGTCGCGCAGGAAGGCGTCGAACATCTCCTTCCAGGCCGCCGCATGCACGACGGCCGTCTTGGTGACGACCCCGTCGAGGTCGAACAGACAGGCCGAAATGGTGTCGGGGAGACCGAGCTCAGTCATACCCCCACTGTTCCCCGCGCGGAGGTTTCCAGTAGGTGGTGAGCGCCACATGGGGGAAGGGGGCACCGGGGAGGGCGATGACACACTCTCAGGTGTGCCGCTGACCTTCGACGACCTCCTCACCCGGGCCGGGTCCCTCGCCGGGGGCCCACGCCGTACCCTCCTCGGCATCGCGGGCAGCCCCGGCGCGGGGAAGTCGACCCTCGCCGAGCACCTGGTGCGGGCGCTGAACGGCGATGGCCCGCCCTGGGTGGCGTACGTGCCGATGGACGGCTTCCACCTGGCCGACGCGGAGCTGGACCGGCTGGGCCGCCGGGACCGCAAGGGCGCCCCGGACACGTTCGACCCGGCGGGGTACGCGGCGCTGCTGCGGCGGCTGCGCGAGGACGCCGACGAAGTCGTGTACGCGCCCGGTTTCGAGCGGGTGCTGGAGCAGCCGGTCGCGGGCTCGATCCCGGTCCCGCCCGACGCCCGGCTGGTGGTGACCGAGGGCAACTACCTGCTCCTGGAGCGGGGCGGGTGGGAGCGGGTGCGCCCGTGCCTGGACGAGGTGTGGTTCTGCGAGATCGACGAGGCCGAGCGGATCCGGCGGCTGGTGGCCCGGCACGAGCAGTTCGGCAAGGAGCACGCGGCGGCCGTCGCCTGGGTGCGGCGCAGCGACCAGCGCAACGCCGACCTGGTGGCCCGCACCCGCCCCCGGGCGGACCTGGTCGTACCGCCCACCGCGCTGCCCGGCCGCTGACACACGAGGGCGGCCTTGAACTTTGGCCGGCCGCGGGCCGTACCGGTGTGTACGGCAGAGGGTCTGCCGGTACGACTCGTGCGGCGGTGACATCCCGCGGCGGGGCGAGCGGTGCGACAGTGGGGCCATGACGCGGCTCACGGCCGCTCCCGCCCCCGGCCGGCCGGTGCCACCGCGGGGCGGATGATGGCTCGCGAACAGCACCCGGTCCTCGGTCCCGGGACCCTCGGCGGCAACCCGGCACCGCCCGCTCCCGGCTCGGCGCCGCCCTCTCCCGGGCCGGCCCGGCCGCGCCGGTTCGCCGTGCTGTGGCGGCGGCGGTGGCTGGTGCCGCTTGTGGTGGGGCTGCTGCTGGCGCAGATGGCCGCGGCGATGGTCACCACGGCCGTGCGGCAGACGCCGACCATCGACGAACCGGTGTACGTCGCCACGGCCACGGACTATCTGCACGAGCACCGGGTCCGCTACAACCCCGAGCACCCACCGCTCGGCAAGCTGCTGATCGCCACCGGCGTGGCGGCGGCCGGGCCGCACTACGACGCGTCGTACACCGGCACCCAGGGCGCGGTGGGCCGGCATCTGCTGTACGAGTCGGGCAACGACCCCTGGCGGCTGATGCTGTGGGCCCGGTTGCCGGTGATCGTGCTGACCCTTCTGTTCGGGCTGGTGGTGTTCGCGTTCGCCGGGGATCTGGTGGGGCGGGCGGGCGGCCTGGTGGCGCTGGCGCTGTACGCCTTCTCCCCCGATGTGATCGCCCACGGCTCGCTGGCCACCCTGGACGTGCCGGCCGCCGGCTTTGTGCTGACCGCGTCCTGGCTGGTGTGGCGGGCCCGGCGCCGGCCGCGACGGTACCTGCCCCTCGCCGGGGCGGCGCTGGGCGCGGCGGTGGCGACCAAGATGAACACCCTGCCGGCGATCCCGGTCCTGATGGTCCTCGCGGCGGTGTCGGCGGTGCGAGCCGTCCCGGTGGAGGCAGGTGAGCGTGCCGGAGACCGCCGACGGCTGCTGCTGCGGGGTTCCGCCGCCGCGGGTGTCGTCCTGCTGACTGCGCTTGCCGTCGTATGGGCGTCCTACCTCGTGGTCGACCCGCGGCTGCGGTTCACGCCCGCCGAGCCGGTGCCGGCGGTGCACGGGCTGCGCGGCCTGGTGACCGGGTCGTTGCCGGTGCCGCCCGCCTACCGGGCGGGGATGCGGGTGCAGTTCGGCCTGGAGGACCACGCGTGGCAGGGCTTTCTGTTCGGGCACCTCTACACCGGCTCACGCTGGTACTACCTGCCGGCCGCGCTGCTCGTGAAGACCCCGCTGGGGCTGCTGGCGCTGGGCGCGGCCGGTGCCGTGGCGCTGGTGGCGGTGCGGCGGCTGCGCCCGGCCGCGCCGTACGTGCTGGTGCCGCCGGCCGTCCTGCTGGCCGTGGCCATGACGGGTGCCCGGGACCTCGGCACGCGGTACGCGGTGTTCGTGCCGATGTTCCTCGCCGTCGCGGCGGCCGGGGTGCCCAGGCTGCGTGCGCGGTGGGCGGCGGGCGCCACGGCGGTGCTGGTGCTGTGCGTGGCGGCCAGTTCGCTGCTCACGTTCCCGTACTACCTGCCGTACTCCAACGAGGCGTTCGGCGGCCCGGCGAAGACACATCTGCGGTTGCACGACTCGAACGTGGACTGGGGGCAGGACCTGGGCCGGCTCGCCGACCGGCTGCGCCGGCCGCCGTACCGGGGCGAGCGGGTGTGGCTGGTCTACAAGGGCAGCGGTGTGCCGTCGTACTACGGCATCCACGCGGCCGATCCGCGCAAGGCGCCGCCGGCCGACGTGCACGGGCTGCTCGTCGTCTCCGACTCGGCGGTGGACAAGGCGCGCGGCAGGCTGGCCGAGCTGATCCACAGCAGCGTCCCGGTCGGTGACGTCGGTCATTCGATCACCCTGTTCCGCCGCTGAACACGTGTTGTCACATGTGTTGTCATATGCCAGGCCCCGGGCCGTCGGCGGGCCCTTCGCGGCTCGCCGGGGGCCTGTTGCCGTTTCGCCGCCGCGTCGTCTTGTTCGCGCTGATCCTGGCCGCGACCGCGTGCTCGGGACAGGAACCGGCCAAACGGCAGTGCGGTGCGATGGCGGTGGTGCGGAT
>NZ_JBEYVS010000009.1:180359-199510 GCF_040644095.1 Streptomyces sp. NPDC047028 | reverse complement strand
GGTGATCCCCCAGATTTCCGTCATGCTGGGCCCCTGCGCGGGCGGCGCCGCATATTCCCCGGCCCTCACCGACTTCGTGTTCATGGTGCGCGGCACCTCGCAGATGTTCATCACCGGCCCCGACGTCGTGCAGGCCGTCACCGGCGAGCAGATCAGTCACGAGGGCCTGGGCGGCGCCGACACCCACGCCGGCACCACGGGCGTGGCCGCCTTCGCGTACGACACGGAGGAGGACTGCCTCGCCGACGTACGGCACCTGCTGTCCCTGCTCCCGGCCAACAACCGCGAACTGCCGCCCAGGGCAACGGCCGACGACCCGGCCGACCGGCTCGGCGAGGCCCTCCTCGACCTCGTCCCCGCCGACGGCAACCGCTCCTACGACATGCGCCGGGTCATCGAAGAGGTCGTCGACGACGGGGACTTCTTCGAGGTGCACGAGCAGTGGGCGCCGAACCTGGTCTGCGCCCTGGCCCGTCTCGACGGCCACGTCGTCGGCATCGTCGCCAACCAGCCCGCGGCTCTGGCCGGGGTGCTCGACATCCACGCCTCGGAGAAGGGCGCGCGGTTCGTCCAGTTCTGCGACTCGTTCAACATTCCGCTGGTCACCCTGGTCGACGTACCCGGGTTCCTGCCCGGCGTGGACCAGGAGCACGGTGGCGTCATCCGGCACGGTGCGAAGCTGCTGTACGCCTACTGCAACGCCACGGTGCCCCGGGTGCAGGTCATCCTCCGCAAGGCCTACGGGGGCGCGTACATCGTCATGGACTCGCGTTCCATCGGCTGCGACGTGTCCTTCGCCTGGCCCACCAACGAGATCGCGGTGATGGGCGCGGAGGGCGCCGCGAACGTCGTCTTCCGCCGGGAGATCGCCGCCTCCGACGACCCCGAGCGCACCCGGGCCGAGCGGATCGCCGAGTACCGGCGCGAACTGATGCACCCCTACTACGCGGCCGAGCGCGGCCTCGTCGACGACGTCATCGACCCGGCGGAGACCCGACCGCGTCTGATCGCGGCCCTGGAGATGCTGCGCGCCAAGCACGCCCCGATCCCCAGCCGCAAGCACGGGAACCAGCCGACATGATCAGGGTCGTGAGGGGAAACCCCGACGCGGCGGAGCTGGCCGCGCTGACTGTGGTCCTGACCCGGCTGACGGCGGCCACCGAGGCCGAGCCGGACGACCGCCGGCCGCCCGCAGGCCCGCGCTGGCCGAGCGACGACCGCGCCCCGGCGGGTGCGGGCGCCTGGGCGACGGCCGCGCCCCCGAGCTGGCGGGACGCGGCCTGAGGGCGGCCGGCACCGGTGTCCACACTGCGGACAAACCCATTCGCCTGTGCCGTGCACCGACCGATAGCGTGCGTCCCATGGCGACGACGTCTGACAAAAACGGAGCCAGCGATTCCGGGGTGCATCCCCGGTTCGCCGAGGCTCTCCAAGGACTGGGCATCGGGGACCTGACGGCGCGGGTACGGCGGTTTCCGGACAGTACGCGTACCGCCGTGGAGGCCGCCGCCGCCGTCGGCTGCGAGCTGAGTCAGATCTGCAAGTCGCTGATCTTCGCCGCCGACGGCGTGCCGGTGCTGGTCCTCATGGACGGCGCGTCCCGCGTGGACGTGGAGCGGGTCCGCGAGGAGCTGGCGGCCGGCAAGGTGACCCGGGCCGACGCCGGGATCGTCCGGGAGACCACCGGGTACGCCATCGGAGGCGTCCCGCCCTTCGGACACCGCACCCGAACCCGGGTCCTCGCCGACCGCTCCCTCCTCGCGCACGACGTGGTCTGGGCCGCGGCCGGAACCCCCTACGCCGTCTTCCCGATCGAGCCCCGGGAACTGGTCCGGCACGCCGGCGCCACCCTCGTGGACGTGCGCGAGAGGACCGCGTGACCCCGCTCGTCGCCACCGCGGTCCTGTTCGCCGCCGTCACGCACGCCAGCTGGAACGCCATCGCCCACCGGATCACCGACAAGCTGGTCGGCTTCACCCTGATATCCGGCGGCGGCCTGCTGATCGGCCTGGCCCTCGCGCCCTTCGTCGCCTTCCCGGCGTCCGGCGCCTGGCCCTACCTCCTGACCTCCTCCTGCGTCCACGTCGCCTACTACGCCCTGCTGATGACGGCCTTCCGGCTCGGCGACTTCGGGCAGGCCTACCCCATCGCCCGCGGCACCGCGCCCCTGGTGGTCACCGTCCTCGCCGCCGTCTTCGCCCACGAGGTGCCCGGCGTCTGGGCCGCCGCCGGCATCGCGGTCTCCTGCGTCGGCCTGACCGGCGTCAGCCTCTGGGGCATGCGCGGTCGCCGCCCGAACTGGCCCGCGATCGGCGCCGCCGTCGCGACCGGCCTCACCATCGCCACCTACACGGTGATCGACGGCCTCGGCGTCCGCGCCTCCCACACCCCGCTCGGCTACATCGCCTGGCTGATGGCCGTCCAGGGCGTGGTCATCCCGGCCTATATGTACGCCCGCAAGCGCGGCGACACGATCCGTCAACTCCGCCCCTACGCCTGGCTCGGCCTCTTCGGCGCCGTCCTGTCCGTCACCGCCTACGCCCTCGTCCTGTGGGCCCAGACCCGCGCCGAACTCGCCCCGATCGCCGCCCTGCGCGAATCCTCCATCATCGTCGGCGCGGCCATCGGCGCCGTCTTCTTCAAGGAACGCTTCGGCGCCCCGCGTATCGCCGCGGCGGGCCTCCTGGTCGTCGGCATCGGCCTGATGCTGCACGCCGGCTGACCGGCCGGGGCCGGCCCGCCCCGGACGTCTCAGCCGCTGACCGTCTGGCCGTCCTTGTACTCGATGAAGTCGTGGTCGAAGGGCACGCCGGGGAGTCGTCCCTGTCGCCGGCCGTCAGGATGCCGTCGATCGTGCCGGGCACACGGTGCGGGTCGGCACCGAAGTACGCGGTGACGGACAGCGTGCAGCGGATCTTGTCACGGTCGTCCCCGACCGCGAAGAACAGCTCCTTCGCGGTGTGGGCGTCCCAGTAGGCGATGGCGTCCCGGGTCCGCTGTTCCGTCCGCTCCCGTGCCCCCGTCGCCTGCGCGTCGCCGGCCGGCTTGCGGACGGTCTCCGGGCTGGTGGCGCCGTCCTGCCCGCAGGCGGACACGGCGTGAGTACGCGTACTCAGGGCCTTTCGAGGAGCTGGGCCAGGAGGGCCGTGTCCCGTAGGTACCGCTCGTAGGGGAAGTCGGCGGCGAGCAGGGCTTCACGTTGCTCGTCGTAGAGGGGCTTTCCGCTGTCGTGGAACGTTTTGCGGCCCGCGTCGGTGATGCGGACCAGGCGGCGCCGGGCGTGCTCCGGGTCGGGGCGGACCTGTACCAGGCCGGCCGCCTCCAGGGGGCGTAGCGCCCGGCTGATCGCGGGGTCGGACACCGAGAGTGCCTGTGCCAGTCGGTGCTGGGTCGCCGGCTGGATGTCCTCCAGCGTGCCCAGTAGCCGCATCTGGCTGTAGCTCAGGCCGCCGGAGTCGTCTCGGCGCTGCCTCGTGGCCTCGCCGAGCAGGTACACCACGCGATGCAGAAGGTCAGCCAGTCCGTCGTCCATGGTCTGAGCATACTCGAGTGTTGCGCGCTTAATATTAACCATGCAAGACTCGGGGTCATGGACACGATTTCTTACGTCTCGCAGTCCGCCTTTCCGCTGGTCTGGATCCTGGTGGCCGTCGTCGGTGCGTTCGTCGGCACCCGTCACAGTCCCTCCCGCCGGGCGGCCCTGGAAACCTGGCAGCGCTGGTGGGCCGTCGCCGCGCTCGGGTGCGGGAGTCTCTGGCTGACGGTCGCCTTCGTCACCGTGCCGGACGTCATGGCCACCGCGATCGGCTTCGACCGCACTCCGTTCGAGTTCGAGATCGCCTTCGCCAACCTCGGGCTCGCCGTCATGGGCTTCCGCGCCGCCTCCTCCTCGGCCACGCCCCGCGAACGCGTCACCGTCGGTCTCGGCGCCGGCATGTTCCTCTGGGGCGCCGTGATCGGCCACTTCGTCCAGTGGTTCGGCCACGGCGACCACGCCCCGGGCAACGGGGGCGGGGTCCTGGTCTGCGACGTCCTCTTCCCCGCCGTCATGATCGTCCTGGCTCGGCGTTCGGAGCGACTGGCCTCGGGGCACACGAAGAGCGGGCGCGAGGCGGATCCTCGTACGAAGATGGCCCCGGAGACGACAGCAGGGAGCAGCGCATGACCGACCAGCCCACCGTCAGTGTTCTCGGTACCGGCATCATGGGCGCCGCCATGGCCCGGAACCTGTGCCGGGCCGGCATGTCCGTCCGGGTGTGGAACCGGACCCGGGAGAAGGCCGAGCCGCTGGCTGCCGACGGGGCGCGCGTCGCCGGGACGCCCGCCGAGGCCGTCGAGGGTGCCGATGTGGTGCTGACGATGCTGTACGACGGGCACACGGTGATGGGTGTCATGCGGGAGGCCGTGCCTGGGCTGCGTTCCGGGACGGTGTGGGCGCAGTGCACCACCGCCGGCCTGGAGCTGACCGGCGACCTGGCCGCCTTCGCCCGCGAGCACGGCCTGGTGTTCTACGACGCTCCTGTGCTCGGTACCCGGCAGCCCGCCGAGGACGGAAAGCTCACCGTGCTGGCTGCCGGGCCGGAGGCTGGGCGGGAGACGGTCGTGCCGGTGTTCGACGCGGTCGGGGCCAAGACGTTGTGGACCGGCGACGACGGGGCGGCGGCCAGCGCCGGCCGGCTGAAGCTCGTCGCCAACAGCTGGGTGCTGGCGGCCACCGCCGCGACCGGTGAGGTGCTGGCGCTGGCCAAGGCGCTCGGCGTCGATCCTGAGAGGTTCTTCGAGCTGGTGGAGGGCGGCCCGCTCGACATGGGGTACCTGCGCGCCAAGTCCGCGCTGGTGCTGGAGGACCGGCTGACCCCGGCGCAGTTCGCGGTGGGGACCGCCGAGAAGGACGCCCGGCTCATCGTCGAGGCCGGTGAGGGGGCCGGCGTACGGCTCGATGTCGCGGCAGCCGCTGCCGAGCGGTTCGCGCGAGCCGCCGCGCTCGGGCACGGTGACGAGGACATGGTCGCCGCCTACTTCGCCAGCTTCGAGGACGAGCACTGAGTCGTGGAGGAGAAGTACCTTGTCCAAACCGCCGCTGCCTGCCGAGGCCGTCGCCATGCTGGGCCGGGCCAACCCCTGTGTGATGGCCACCGTCCGCTCCGACGGGGCGCCCGTGTCCACCGCCACCTGGTACCTGTGGCAGGACGGCCGGGTGCTGGTCAACCTGGACGCGGGCCGGGTCCGGCTGAAGCACCTGCGCCGCGATCCGCGCGTCACGCTCACGGTCCTCGCCGAGGACAGCTGGTACAACCACGTCACCTTGATCGGCCGGGTCGCCGAGATGTACGACGACACCGACCTCGCCGACATCGACCGGCTCTCCCGGCACTACACCGGCGACCCGTACCCGCAGCGCACCCGCCCCCGGGTCAGCGCCTGGGTGGACGTGGAGCGCTGGCACGGCTGGGGCGAGTTCAAGGACCGGGGCGCCGCCTCGTCGACGTGAGGGGCGCGGCATCCTCGACGTGACGTCCGCCGTGCCTGGGAGCACCCTGGAACCGAGGGATTCCAGGGATTTCCGGAGGTGTTCGTCATGTTGCACACCGCTGTGGGATGGCACATCGAGCTGGAGTTCGAGGAGGATGCCGAGCACACGCGCGCGGTCGCGATGGTGCGCCTGGGCGACGGCACCGAGGTCCGCGCGCACGGCCGTGCCACCCGGCACAGCGTGGACGCCAACCAGCCCCGGGTCGGCGAGGAGATCGCGGGCGCCCGCGCCCTCAACGAGCTGGCCATGCGATTGCTCACCAAGGCCCACGAGGAGATCGACGCGGACTCCGGCCGGACCTCGCACCCGATCCACGTCTGAGCCTCGCGAAGGTCAGGCCAGTACCCTGCGCACCGCCCGCACCAGTGCCTGCGCGCGCGGGTCCGCCGTCACGCTCTTGCGGAACCCGTTGGTGACGTAGCCGAACGCGATGCCGCTCTCCGGGTCGGCGAACCCGAGTGCGCCGCCCCGGCCGGGGTGCCCGAAGGAGCCGGGGGAGAGCAGCGGGGACGCGCTGCCGTGCAGCATGTAGCCGAGGCCGAAGCGGGTCCCCACGACCAGGACCCGGTCCGGCCCGGCGGACTGCTCCGCGCGGGCGAGGTCCACCGTGTCCGGGGTGAAGAGGCGGGTGCCGCCGTCCACTTCGCCGATGAGGGAGGCGTAGACGCGGGCCAGGCCGTCGGCGGTGGCGATGCCGTTGGAGGCGGGCAGGACGGCTGCGCGGTGCGCTGGCGCGTTCTCGTCGGGCGCCGGGGTGATCGCGGCGAAAGCGCGGCGGGTGAGGGAGCCGGGGTCGGCGTAGGCCTCGGAGACCGCCCGCTTGGGGCGCGTCTTCAGGGCTCCGGCCGCCTCGGGGGCTTCCAGGGGGCCGGCGCGGCCCACGTGTGTCTGCTCCGACTCCGGCAGGCCGAGCCAGAGGTCAGCGCCGAGGGGGCGGGCCATCTCCGCCGCGATCCACTCGCCCATGTCCCGCCCGGTGACCCGCCGGACCAGCTCGCCGGTGAGCCAGCCGTAGGTGTGCGCGTGGTAGCCGTGGTCCGTGCCCGGCTCCCAGAACGGGGTCTGAGCGGCTACGGCGGCCGCCGCGAGGTCCGGGTCGGCGGCCTCGGCCGGGGTCAGCGGCCGGTCGAGCGCGGGTATGCCCGCGCGGTGCGCCAGCAGGTGCCGTACGAGGGTGTGCTCCTTGCCGGCCGCCTTGTACTCGGGCCAGTAGGCGCCCACCGGGGCGTCCAGGTCCAGCTCGCCGCGCTGGTGCAGCAGCAGGAGTACGGCGGCGGCGACGCCCTTGGTCGCGGAGCGGACGATCTGCGCGGTGCCGCGCTCCCAGGGAGCCGGACCGTCCACGTCCCGGGTGCCGGCCCACAGGTCGACGACCCGGTGCCCGCCCCGGTACACGGCCACGGCGGCGCCGCGCTCGCCGAGCAGCGCGAAGTTCGCGGCGAACGCCTCCGCGACCGGCTCGAAGCCCTCGGCCACCGTGCCGTGCATGGCCACGTCTGCGTTCACGTCCACTGTCCCTCCATGCGCCTGCGACAGTGTGTGCAACACCGGGCAGAAGCCTGCGATTCCTCAGGCTCCCATGATGACCGACGTCGGATCGAAGCCGAACGGCAGCTCCAGCCGGTGGGCCCGCATCAGCTCCGCGTCGGACAGCAGCCCGCCCGTGGGCCCGTCGGCCGCGATGACGCCCTCGCTGAGGACCAGCGTGCGCGGGCACAGCTCCAGGGCGTACGGCAGATCGTGCGTGACCATGAGGACGGTGATGTCCAGGGAGCGCAGGATGTCGGCGAGTTCCCGCCGGGAGGCCGGGTCCAGGTTGGAGGAGGGCTCGTCCAGGACCAGGATCTCCGGCTCCATCGCGAGCACCGTGGCCACCGCGACCCGGCGGCGCTGCCCGAAGGACAGGTGGTGCGGGGGCCGGCCGGCGAAGTCCGCCATGCCGACCAGCTCCAGGGCGTGCCGGACCCGCTCCTCCAGCGCGGCCCCCTTGATCCCGGCCGCCGCCGGGCCGAACGCCACGTCCTCGCGGACCGTCGGCATGAACAGCTGGTCGTCGGGGTCCTGGAAGACGATGCCGACCTTCTGCCGGATCTCGGCCATGTGCCGCTTGCCGACGGGCAGTCCGGCGACCGTCACCGTCCCGGCGCCGCCGCCCAGGATGCCGTTGAGGTGCAGCACCAGGGTCGTCTTCCCGGCGCCGTTCGGGCCGAGCAGTGCGACCCGTTCGCCGCGCTCGATCGAGAAGTCCACCCCGAACAGGGCCTGATGGCCGTCGGGGTAGGCGAAGGCGAGGCCCGAGACCTCCAGAGAAGCGGTCACAGCATCCATCCCAACAGGCAGACGACGAGGGCGGCGGCGGGCAGGGCGAGGGCGTACGACCACTGCGCCCGGGACGCGGTCACCTCGTCGATCACGGGCATCGAACCGGCATAGCCCCGGCTCACCATGGCCAGGTGCACCCGTTCCCCGCGCTCGTAGGAGCGGATGAACAGGGCGCCGGCCGATTTCGCCAGCACCCCCCAGTGGCGGACGCCGCGCGCCTCGAAGCCCCGGGACTCGCGGGCGATCCGCATCCGGCGCATCTCGTCGGTGATGACGTCGCCGTAGCGGATCATGAAGGAGGCGATCTGCACGAGCAGCGGGGGCAGCTTCAGCCGCTGGAGTCCCAGCAGCAGTTCGCGCAGTTCGGTGGTGGCGGCCAGCAGCACGGACGCGGCGACCCCGAGGGTGCCCTTGGCGAGCACGTTCCAGGCGCCCCACAGCCCGTTGACACTCAGGGACAGCCCCAGCACGTGCACCCGATCGCCCTCGGCGACGAACGGCATGAGGACGGCGAACGCCACGAACGGGATCTCGATCAGCAGCCGCTTGAGCAGGAAGGACGCGGGCACCCGCGAGAGCCGGGCGACGCCGGCGAGCAGGACGGCGTACAGCGCGAACGCCCACATCGCCTCGCGCGGCGTCGACACCACGACCACCACGAAGACGAACACGGCGGCCAGTTTGGTGTGCGGCGGCAGACCGTGCACGGGCGAGTGCCCGTGCCGGTACAGCCGGTGCGCTCCCCCACGCTCGAATGCGCTCGCGCGGGAGGTACCCCCATCCACTCCCATCTCAGGCGGCCTCGGCGGCTTCGCCGCTGCGGCGCCGGCGGGAGACCGCCCAGAACACCGTGCTGCCCGCGACGACCGTCACGCCGACGCCGATCACGCCCGCGAGGCCGCCGGACAGCCGGGCGTCGGCGATGTCCTTCACGCCGTAGCCGGCCAGCGGGGAGTCCTCGGAGGCGTGCGCCCGCTCCTTCTGGTCGATGCCCTTGTCGTGGGCGACCTTCTCCAGCCCGTCGGGGTCGGCGGAGGCGTAGAAGCTGACGAACCCGGCGAGCAGCAGGGAGGTGAGCAGGCCCGCCGCCCACAGCCGGCGCCGCGAGGCGCGGGCGGCGACGGGGGCGGTGCCGGTCGCCGGGGCGGCGGGCGCGTCCACCAGCTCGCCGTTCACCCGCAGCTTGAGCCGCTGGTGCAGCCCGCGCGCGCCGTGCACCAGGTCCGGCCGTACGGCGATGACGGCGCCCACCGTCAGCGCGGTGATCACGGCCTCGCCGATGCCGATCAGCACATGGACGCCGATCATCGCGGTCGCCACCTTGCCGAGGGAGACGTCGGTGGTGCCGCCGACCGCGTAGATGAGGGTGAAGGTGACGGCGGCGGCCGGCACCGACACCAGCGCGGCGACGAACGAGGCGACCGTCACCGAGCGCCGCCCCCGGGGCAGCACCGCGAGGAGCGCGCGGAAGACGGCGTACGACACCACGGTGGTGGTGATCGCCATGTCGGTGATGTTCACGCCGAGCGCGGTCAGCCCGCCGTCGGCGAACAGCACGCCCTGCATGAGCAGCACCACCGACACGCACAGCACACCGGTGTACGGGCCGACGAGGATCGCGGCCAGCGCCCCGCCGAGCAGATGGCCGCTGGTACCGGCGGCGACGGGGAAGTTGAGCATCTGGACGGCGAAGATGAACGCGGCCACGAGCCCGGCCAGCGGGGCCGTGCGTTCGTCGAGTTCTCGGCGGGCGCCGCGCAGGCTCACCGCGAGGGCGCCGGCGGCGACCACTCCGGTGATCGCGGACGTGGGGGCGTCGATGAATCCGTCAGGTACATGCACCCGACGATTTTAGGGCCTTGTTGCGAATGCTTTGCAAGAGAGAGGAAGTCTCACCGCTCGCCGAGGCGTGAGCCGCAGAATATGGGACATTGGATGGGAAGCGGATGCACAGCTTTCGCATCGGTCACACAGCGTGAGAGGGCGGTCCGATGTCGGTAGTCGAACAGTACGCGCGCGCCCATATCGTCACGGACGAGGAGGACCCGGGAACCGTACCGGTGGTGCTCCGGTACGACCCCGACAGCGATCCACGCTCGGTCCGGGTCGGCCTGCCCGGTCCGCACGAGTGGACCTTCTCACGCACGCTGCTCGAACGGGGACTGCGGGCTCCGGCCGCCAGCGGGGACGTGCGGGTCTGGCCGTGCGGACGCGTCCAGGCCGTCCTCGAATTCCACTCGGACAACGGTGTCGAGGTCGTGCAGTTCGAGTCGAAGGCCCTGATCAGATTCCTCCGCCGGACCTACACCGCCGAACCCGTCCACATGTGACCCGGCCGGCCGGCTCCGCTCAGCCGCCCATCTTCAGCAGCGCCGCCACCATCGGACCGGCCGTGTCGCCGCCGTGACCGCCCGCCTGCACCACACCGGCGGCGGCGAGATCACCCCGGTAGGCCGTGAACCAGCCGTTCGGCTTCTTCTGCCCGTCGACCTCCGCCGACCCCGTCTTGGCACCGGAGTCCGGGCCGAGGCCTGCCATCGGCTTCACGGCCGTGCCGTACGCCGCCGTGTACCGCATGACCTCCTTCAACTGGCCCTGCGTCTTCGCCGACATCGTGCGCGCGGCCTTCGCCAGCGTGCGGTGGTCGACGTCCGGCGACACCAGGTACGGCTGGTGGAAGACACCCGACGCCACCGTCGCCGACACCGACGCCATGTTCAGCGGGTTCATCCGCACCCCGCCCTGCCCGATCAGCGAGGCACCCATCTGCGCCCCGCTCTGCACCGGCACCGAGCCGTCGAACGACGGCACCCCGATGGACCAGTTGTTCATCCCGAGGCCGTAGACCTGCTGCGCCTCCTTCGTCAGGTCGCTGTTCGACAGCTTCGGCGCGAAGTCGATGAACGCGTTGTTGCAGGACGCCCCGAAGCTCAGCTTGAACGAGCCGTGCTTGATCTCGGAGTCCGCGTCGTTGTGGAACGTCCAGCCGGCCAGCTTGTACGTCTTGGGGCAGGGGTGCTCGGCCTCCGGGGTGACGAGCCCCTTCTCGAACAGCATCGTCGACGTCACGATCTTCATCGTGGAGCCGGGCGCCAGGGAGCCCTGGAACCCGACGTTGAAGCCGTGGCCGTGGTTCGCCACGGCCAGGATCTCCCCGGTCGACGGGCGCACCACGACCACCGACGAGCGGTCCTGCTTCGCCACCTGCTGCTCGGCCGCCGCCTGGTAGACCGGGCTGAGCGTCGTCTTCACGGTGCCCGGCGTGCCCTTGCTCAGCTCCGCCAGCGTCTTGTCGGACAGTTTGGCCGCCTTCGACGCCTTGCCGCGCACCACGCGCAGCTCCACGCCCGCCCTGCCGCCGGCCTTCTTGCCGTACTTCTCCCGCAGCCCGTCCAGGACCGGGCCCAGCGACGGGTACTTGGCCGCCGTCAGCTCCCCGCCGTGCCGGTCCAGCGCCTTGACCGGCGGGGTGCCGGACTCGCCGGTGACGAGCGTGTCGCCGTCCTTCAGCTCGGGGTGGACGACGGAGGCGTGCCAGTCGACCAGCGGCCTGCCGTCGCTCGCGCGCCGCACGACGGTGAGGGAACTGCCGTACGCCAGCGGCTTGCTGTGCCCCTGGTACGACACCGTCGCCTTGACGGCGAACGGCACCTCCGCGCCGGTCGCCGGCTTCGCGGTGAGGGTGACGTCCTTGATGTGGGCGTCCTTGGTGTAGCCGGTGAGCAGGGCCTGGGCGGCGGCGGTGTCGTCGGTGGCGGCGGCCGCGTCGGCGACCTTGCCCTGCTGCCAGGCGGTGAGGAAGCGGGTGGAGGCGGTACGGACCTCGGCGGCCGTCAACGGGCCGGTCTTCACGGCCCGGTGGCCGGCCGTGGTCGCCGTCCGTGCGTCGGCCGCCGCCCCGCCGTCGTACAGCAGGTAGGCGCCGAGCCCGGCGCCCACCGCGACCACGGCGGTCATCGCGCCGAGTACGGCGGGTCTGTTCGAACGTCGCTCGGCGACGCGCCTTCTCTTGCCCACAGCCTCAGTTCCTCCGCACCTTCCCCAGGCCCCCCGCCACCTTCACACACACCCCAACGACGGCCCTCACCCTAAGGTCCCGTCCCTCCGGGGTGACGTCAGCCGGCGGTCCGTAGCACGCTTGCGACAATCGGACCGGCCGCGTCGATGCCGTGGCCGCCGTTCTGCACCAGCGCGGCCGCCGCCACGTCGCCCCGGTACCCCGCGAACCAGCTGTCCGACCTGGTGTCCCCGCCGACCTCCGCCGAGCCGGTCTTCGCACCGATGTTCCCGCTGAGCCCGGCCATCACCCCGGCGGCGGTGCCGCTGCGCGCGGTGCGGTTCATCATGGCCCGCAACTGCCGCGAGGTGCTCGCCGACAGCCCCCGCGCGCGGGCCGGCTTGCGGTCGTCCAGGCTCAGCGGCACGATCACCGGCTGCCGGAAGGTGCCGGTCAGGGCGGTCGCGGTGACGGACGCCATGTTCAGCGGGCTCATCTGCACCTGGCCCTGGCCGATGAGGTTCGCCGCCGTGTCCGGTCCGCCGGCCGCGGGGACCCGCCCGTCGAAGGAGGGCACCCCGATCTGCCAGTTGTTCCGCCCGAGCCCGAACCGGTTCTGCGCCTCGTCGGTCAGGGAGTCCACCTTCACACTGTCGGCGAACTTGACGAACGCGGTGTTGCAGGAACGGGCGAAGCTGTCGGACAGCGTGGCGTGCTCGTCCGGGGTCATGCCGGTGAGGTTGTGGAAGGTCTGGCTCTGCCACACCGCGGTCGGCGGGCAGGGCGCGGGCCCGTTCGAGGCGGTCAGGCCGTTGTCGATGAGGGTCGCCGCGCTGATGATCTTCATGGTCGACCCCGGGGGCCGCTCACCGAGCAGCGCCGCGTCGAAACCGTCGTTCCGGTTGTTGGCGACCGCCAGGATCTCCCCGGTGCCGGCCTTGACGGCGACCACGGAGGCGTCGGCGTACTTCGCCACCGCGGTCTCGGCGGCGGCCTGCGCGCTCGCGCTGAGCGTGGTGTGCAGCTTGCCCGGCCTGCCCTTGGCGAGGGTGGCCAGGGTGGTGTCGGCGCCCTGACCGCCGTCGGCGTCCGCCTGGTGCCGGATCACCAGCTCCACCCCGGCCCGGCCGCCCGCCCCGGCGCCGTACCGCCTGCGCAGCTCGTCCAGGATCGGGCCCAGCGACGGGTACTTCTCCCGCGTCAGCACCGCCCCGTTCCGGTCCACGGCCTCGATGGGCGGGACCGCCGACTCGTCGGTGGCGAGCGTGTCGCCCTTCGCCAGGTCCGGGTGGAGGACGGAGGGCCGCCAGTCGACCAGCGCCCGGTGCGTGGTCTCGCCCCGGACGACCTTCAACCGGCTCCTGTAGTCGAGTTCCTTGGACCTGCCCCCGTACGACACCGTCGCCCTCACCGTGAACGGCACGGTGGTGCCGTGCGCCGCGCCCGGGGCGACGCGCACGTTCCCGATGTGCGCCGCGTCGCCATAGGCGGTCAGCAACTCCCGCGCCTGCACGGGGTAGTTGGTGTACGACGCCGCCGTGGCGGGCTCGTTCTTCTCCCACGCGGCGAAGAACTTGCCGCTCGCGTCCTTCACCTCGTCCTTGCTGGGCGGCCCGGTCCTCACAGCCGCCACGGAGCCCGTGCCTCCGCCGCCGTGCAGCGCGGACAGGATGCTGTACGCGCCGTAGCCGGCACCGCCCACCATCGCGGCGACCACCGTGCCGACCATGCCGGCCTTGGCCCCCTTCCGCATGACGCCCGCCCCTCCCCGTGTCCCCGTTCGAGCCTCCGCCCGCCTCCAGGTCCTGAACGCGTTCAAAATGCGGGTGGCAAGCGCACTCTATGCGCTTGTGCGGCCCGTGTGACCGGCGTTGCCGATTGTTGTCCGAAGAGAGACGCCGCCGTCTGCACGCAGCTAGGTCGTCTAGACCAATATGCTGTTTTAGACCCACGTATCCAGCCACATCCGCGACCGCCACTGGTCGATCGGGATCGCGGTGCCGGTGTACAGGGGCCAGAAGTAGACGAAGTCCGCACGGCGGCGCCCAACAGGGCCCCGACCAGCACGGTGCGATCGCTAAATCAGGTGAACATGCAGCGTGCATACTCCTAGCGGAGCGCGGCGGATCGCGAAGGACCGGCGCTAGCTGCCAAGCAGCCGAGCTTTGGCCGCAGCGTACTCATCCGGGGACAGAGCGCCGCCATCTACGAGCTGCTGAAGCTTCGCCAGCTCGTCTGCTAGCGAGGGAGCAGGCTTGTGCTGCTGCGCAATCGCACCGTCGACCGCGGCTCGCAGTTCCTCGAACGCTGGTACCTGCTTCTTCGTGACGATCACGGTGTTCTCATCCTTGATCGCACTGGGGGTTTGACCGCCGAACGCAGATCGCCTCTCGACGCCGCCTGGCACGGTGAACTGGATGAAGCCGTTCACAAACACTCCGGGCGGTTTCCACTGCACCGCCGTGATCTGTGAGACGTGGATGCGCTTCACGCCCTTGCCGACGCTCGCACGTGCGAGGAAGCCTTTGCGGTTGATCGTCACGTATTCGCCGTCAAAGGAGACCTGGCCGTTATACCCCTTTGCTTCGATCATGTCTCCAGGGTCGGCCACCCGTGAAGCACCCGCACCTCAGCCCGCAACCAAGGAGATTACGGCTAAGAAGGCCACGGCGAAGAAGCCCACGAGGCGACCACGCGGCGCCTAGTCGAGGATGCCGTGGCTGGTGTCCGGCCGGCAGTGGGGGCCAGCGGGCACCCCATCGGCGAGCGCCCGCACCGCTGACTCCCGGCCCACGCCGCGCGACCGTTTCGAGGCGTTCCAGCAGCCGCCGTCGTGGACGTATACCGGGGCGGCGATCCGGTTGAGGCCGAGTTCGAGGAGCCCGGTGCCGGCGGTCGGGCCTGCTCGCCGTGTTGCCGCTCTGCTTCTCGGCGCTCGAGGTCAGCGATCTGCTGCCGGACCCGGTCGAGGGTGTAGGCGAGCCACGTCTCCAGGGTGCGGAGCCGGGGCAGGTCGGGCGGCAGGTCGGTCACGGTTCCAGCCTGCATCGATATTCGAACAGGCGCTCTAATCGAGTATGCGCCGCGTCGACTACCTCACTGACACGTAGGAGCGCATCCTTCGCTGCATTCGGCAGTCCATCGTCGAGACCGGCGAAGCGCCCACCGTCGCCGAGATCGGAGAGGTGGTCGGCCTGCGCAGCCGATCATCTGTCCACTATCAGTTGGTCGAATTGGTGGCGAAGGGCGCCATCGTCCGTGAGCGCTACCGGTCCCGGGGAATTCGCCTCGCATGATCAATCTCGGCGCTGAGGTGCCTACCGCTCACCTGTGGCCGTCGGTGGATGTGGCGCCCGCCTGGCCCTGCCCTTCACTGCAAGCGCCTTCCGCGAGGGCAAGCGTCATCAGTTTCCCGACAGGTGTGCCTGCGACAGATAGGCCGCGGTCCGCCGCAGGACCTCGTTCTCCTGCTCCAGCAGCTTGATCCGCCGACGCGCTTCCTGAAGCCCCGTGTTCTCCTGGCAGGTCACTCCAGGCTTGGTCCCGTCGTCGATGTCCGCGCGACGCATCCGAGCGACATGCAGACGACGTGACTGGGCCTACCGCCCGGTGAGAACAGAACTCTGAGCCAGGTAAACCGTTTTTTGCGTCGGGTTGCACTAGCTAGCAGTTAAAGCAGTTGTTCGGGATGTTCGCGACGACGGGGGAAGAGTTGAGTGTCACTGGGCCGCTGCTGTTGTAAACGCCGCCGCCGCCGCCGTCGCCTTTCGCCCTGTTGAGGGCGACAAGCGTATAATTCAGTGTCAGCGGGCTTCCGCCGGTGTTGTAAATGCCGCCCCCAACTCCTCCGGCCCCACTGGTGTTTCCGGAGACTACGGAGCTAGTGAGCGTAAGAGTCCCGCTACCCGCGCTGGAGCTCACGATTCCCCCACCGCTAACACCGGCCTGGTTGCGGGCAATGTGGGAGTTACTGACGTCGACTAGGCCGTCGTTGCTATAAATTCCGCCGCCATAGGTGGCATTGTTCCCGGTGATCAGGGAACTTTTGATGGTGAGAAAGCCCTCGTCATAAATGCCGCCTCCCTCCGTTGCGGAGTTACCAGTGACCCGAGAAGCAGTAAGAGTGAGAGAGCTCCTATCGTCTACGTTAATGCCACCCCCGTGTTGTTCATTGGCCCCATTTCTGATAATAAGATTGGAGAGCCGCACCTTCGCACCGGTGATTGTGACCACCGCCCCGGCGTGGCCGGCATCGAGTACTGCGCCAGGGGCCCCCTGGATGTTTAGGTCACCGGTGATGGCGAAGTTGCCTTCACAGAACCCGCTGACGGTAAGTGTCGGTGTCGTTCCCGCAGCATTTTCAACGGCGGTGTCAATCGCCGCCTGCAGGTCGCCGCTACCACAGTTGACAACTGCGTCGGCGTAGGCCGGGGCTCCGCTGACGAGGCTGAGCCCTGCCAGTGAGGCAGCGGCGGTGACCGTGGTCAGTGCTCGCTGAATCTGCCCAATGAAAGCGGTCCGCAAAGACATGCTTCTCCTTGACTCGGCCGGGCTCATGCGACCCGTTGTTCTGGGCAAGCTAGGGCCATGAGCTCTGTAACGGTGCACAACATCAGTGGTGTCCCGAAATGCGTGGCTGGATTGACCGAGATGGCCGTGTAATGGGGCGCGCGTAACGGGATGCGCCCACCCCGTCATGAGCCCGATGCCTGCACGAGTGATCGCAGAAGGTGCCATGCGCGACACCGTAGATCACCGCACTGACAGCGAAGTTGGCTACGCCCGCAGTCCTGGACAGTCGTGGCATGTGCCTGATCAATAGCGTGGGCGCCTGCAACGATGTGGGCATGTCGACGCCCGGAATGCCTCTCCAAGCCGCGCTCATTCCCGACTGCACCGAAGTGGAAGCCCATCACGCGGCCTACAGAAGAGCCAAGACCGACGACGCGATCTTTGTGTGCATCGCTCGTCAGAGACCACGGTTGATGGTGGAGCTTGACGCTATGTCTTGCAGCGGGCCCACCATCCCGGACGAGGCCCTGACGGCCTTGCAGTCCGCGGCTGAAGCGCTGGTGCTCGCGGACACAGTTACGCAGGCCAACGTCTCGCCCGACTACATCTCCATGCGGGCGATCGAAAGCGAGCAGAGGGCGCGCGAGATCGCGGCTGCGTTCCATGCCGCTCTGCACAATCTCCGACAGCTCTACATCGCCGTTCCGACCGGACGGTGGAGGGTCTAGCCGGCCGCATGCGGACGAGGCGTGGAGATCTGAGACGGGCTCGCCTCCCGGCTCAGCCATCTGCGCAGGTCAATAGTCTTGAGAGGACTGTAAAACTGCCAGTCGGCTAACCGGGCCGTCTACGGGCCGTCCGAGGGTGGCCGGTGACGACCCTGAACAACCAACCACGACCAGTGCGGCTCCGCATCCTGCCGAGCCGCGCTGGTGCGTATGCCCAGCTAAACCCACGTATCCAGCCACATCCGCGACCGCCACTGGTCGATCGGGATAGCAGTGCCGGTGTACAGGGGCCAGAAGTAGACGAAGTTCCAGGCGATCAGCAGGACCAGCACGCCCGCCGCCGACGCGCCGACGACCCGGCGGGTGTCACTCGACCCCGGCGGGCCGATGACCGCCCCGAGCAGCATCGCCACCGCCAGGCACAGGAACGGCACGAAGACGATCGCGTAGAACAGGAAGATCGTCCGCTCCTGGTACATGAACCACGGCAGATAGCCGGCCGCGATGCCGCACGCGATGGCCCCGGCCCGCCAGTCCCGGCGGAACGCCCAGCGCCACAGCACGTACAGGATCGCGATGCAGGCCAGCCACCACAGCAGCGGCGTGCCGATGGCCAGCACCTCCCGCGCGCACTTCTGCCCGGCGTCCGACGGGCAGCCGTCCGTACCGGGGGAGGGGGACTCGTAGAAGTACGACACCGGGCGGCCCAGCACGATCCAGCTCCACGGGTTGGACTGGTACGTGTGCGGCTGGGTCAGCCCGATGTGGAACTCGTACACCTGGTGCTCGTAGTGCCACAGACTGCGCAGCCAGTCCGGCAGGATCGTCCAGCGGCCACCCTTGCCGGCGGTCGCCGCCCAGTCGCGGAAGTAGCCGCCGGTGCCGTCCGACGGGGAGAGGATCCAGCCGATCCACGACACCAGGTACACCGCGATGGCCACCGGCACCGTCGCCAGAAACGCCAGCCCCGTGTCGTACTTCAGCACGGCGACGTACGGCTGCCGGGCACCCGCCACCTTGCGGGCACCGACGTCCCACAGCACCGCCATCACACAGAACGCGGCCAGGATGTACAGGCCGTTCCACTTCGTGCCGATCGCCAGGCCCAGCATCAGCCCCGCCGCCCAGCGCCACGGACGCCACCCGAACCGGAAGGTGTCGGCGACGTCCGCGTCCGGGCGGACCCGCCCGTCCCCCTGCACCGGCAACGCGGCGGCCAGTCTCTCCCGCGCCTTGTCCCGGTCGATGATCAGACAGCCGAACGCGGCCACCACGAAGAACATCAGCACGCCGTCGAGCAGCGAGGTCCGGCTCATCACGAAGTGCAGCCCGTCCACCGCCATCAGCGCGCCCGCCAGACAGCCGAGGAACGTCGAACGGAACATCCGCCGCCCGATCCGGCACAGCAGCAGCACGCTCAGCGTCCCCAGCAGCGCCGTCATGAACCGCCAGCCGAAAGGGTTGAACCCGAAGATCAGCTCGCCGATCCCGATCACGTACTTGCCGACCGGCGGATGCACCACGTACGACGCGTCCGTGGGAATGGCCAGGTGCCCGTGCGTCTGCAGCACCAGGTCGTTGACGTTCTTGCCGTCCCAGTTCACCGGGAAGCCGCGGTGCACCAGCGCCCACGCGTCCTTCGCGTAGTACGTCTCGTCGAAGATCACCGCCCGCGGGCTGCCCAGGTTCCAGAACCGCAGCACGCCCGCCATCAGCGTCACCAGCAGCGGCCCGCCCCACCCCGACCAGCGCGTGAGCCGGTCCGCGAGCACCGGCGGCACCCCGAGGGCCTGCCACAGGCGCGCACCGGGCCGCGCGTACGGCGGCACCAACCGATCGCGTACGTCGCCCCCCTGCGCCGTGCCGTGGGGCGTGGCCGGCCGGTAGCCGAACCGGCGCAGCCGCTGCTGCCACGACGGCAGCCCGTCGTGCGGTGCCTGGCCCTGCCGGAGGTCCGTGGAGGACGCGGTACTGGTCACCGCGCCATCGTAGGGAACCCTTCTGTGTGAGTCCCGCGCATGGCCGTACCCGTCGGCATGCCGGTCGTTTTCCCCCGGTG
>NZ_JBEYVS010000009.1:128842-180263 GCF_040644095.1 Streptomyces sp. NPDC047028 | reverse complement strand
GGTGCCCGGTGCCCGGTGCCCGGTGCCCGGTGCCCGGTGCCCGGTGCCCGGTGCCCGGTGCCCGGTGCCCGGTGCCCGGTGCCCGGTGCCCGGTGCCCGGTGCCCTGGGAGTATGGGGGCGTGACTGGAACCCTTGTCCTGGCAGGTACCCCCATCGGCGACGTCGCGGACGCGCCGCCCCGGCTCGCCGAGGAGCTGTCGGCCGCCGACGTCGTCGCCGCCGAGGACACCCGGCGGCTGCGCCGGCTCACCCAGGCGCTGGGCGTGACGCCCAAGGGCCGGGTGGTGTCCTACTTCGAGGGCAACGAGTCCGCCCGCACCCCCGAACTCGTCGGGGAACTGCTCGGCGGGGCGCGCGTGCTCCTGGTCACCGACGCCGGGATGCCGTCCGTCTCCGACCCCGGCTACCGGCTGGTCGCCGCCGCCGTGGAGCAGGACGTCCGCGTCACCGCCGTACCCGGCCCGTCCGCCGTGCTCACCGCGCTCGCGCTGTCCGGGCTGCCCGTCGACCGCTTCTGCTTCGAGGGGTTCCTGCCGCGCAAGACCGGCGAGCGGCTGTCCCGGCTCCGCGAGGTGGCCGCCGAGCGGCGCACCCTCGTGTACTTCGAGTCCCCGCACCGGCTGGACGCCACCCTCGCCGCGATGACCGAGGTCTTCGGCGCGGAGCGGCGGGCCGCCGTCTGCCGCGAGCTGACCAAGACGTACGAGGAGGTACGGCGCGGTCCGCTCGCCGAGCTGGCGGCGTGGGCTGCGCAGGGGGTACGGGGGGAGATCACCGTGGTCGTCGAGGGCGCACCGGAATCCGGGCCCGAGGAGATCGACGCGGCGGAGATGGTGCGGAGGGTGCGGGTGCGGGAGGAGGCGGGGGAGCGGCGCAAGGAGGCGATCGCGGCGGTCGCGGTGGAGGTGGGGGTGCCTAAGAGGGTGGTATTTGACGCGGTTGTTTCTGCGAAGCGCTCCGCCGGGTAAGACGGCTCCCGGTGCGTTGTGGGGTGCGGTGCGGTGTCTGGTGCGGGTGCGTTGTGGCTGGTCGCGCAGTTCCCCACGCCCTCGCCGGGGCATTCCGGTGGACGCCCCGCGAGGCGGCTCCCTGGGGCAAAGCGGAGTAAAATTGCTCTCGCTGTAGGCAAAGATCGGGTCCTCTGAATGGGGGGCCCGGGGCAAGGAACGTCCAAATTGCCTCCAATACTCGACAGGGCGGATGCATTCGCGCTGGTTGAGGCGTCCACTTGTCGTAGGGGCGCACCCGTCCCTCGCCCCCTCGGGTTCCGGGGGAACCCTTGCCGGGGGTGCTTGTCCAGCGGACAAGAGGAGCAGCTGGCATGAGTGAGATCGCAGGGCGGACCGGCCTGAGCGGCACGGCCACAGCCGTCGTACACGAGTCGTACTCGTTCGCCTGCATGCGGTGCGGGCACGGCTGGGAGCAGTCGTACGCGATTGAGCACCACACCGGCGTCGACGGCCACCAGTACGTCACCTACGTGGCCGACGGAAGGGTCGTGCCCTCGCCGCTGACCCGGCCCACGTGCCAGAACTGCGACGGCCACGAGGTGCGGATCATGAGGCCGGGCCGTGTCTCCTCCGTGCGCAGCGCCGAGGAGCAGTACCAGCACCACGTGCCGGAGCCCGTGCTGCCGGAGAAGCCGGAGGGGACCCGGCTGCGGGAGGCCCCCGAGTCCCAGCGGGCGCGGGCCGACGAGCAGCACCACTGGCACCTGTCCGACCTGCTGCACCTCTTCCGCCACCGCAAGGCCGGCTGACCGGGCCGGAGGCCGGGGCATGCCCCTTTCGTAGGATCGGGGCATGCCTTCGAACGCCAAGGACGAGCACAAGGGCGACAAGAGCGCGGCACCGCCGCTGCCGGCTCCCCTGCGGGTGCCCGTCGCCGACTCGCACACCCACCTCGACATGCAGTCCGGCACGGTGGCCGAGGCGCTGGCGAAGGCCGCGTCGGTGGGGGTGACGACCGTCGTCCAGGTCGGCTGCGACCTCAAGGGCTCACGCTGGGCCGCCGACACCGCGGCGGCGTACGGACACGTCCACGCGGCCGTCGCCCTGCACCCCAACGAGGCCCCGCGCATCGTCCACGGTGACCCCGACGGCTGGTCGCGGCAGGGCGCGCGGGAGGGCGGGGGCGAGGCCGCACTGGACGAGGCGCTCGCCGAGATCGACCGGCTGGCCGCGCTCGCGCACGTCAAGGCCGTCGGCGAGACGGGACTCGACCACTTCCGCACCGGGCCCGAGGGCATGGCGGCGCAGGAGCGGTCCTTCCGCGCCCACATCGAGATCGCCAAGCGGCACGGCAAGGCCCTCGTGATCCACGACCGGGACGCCCACGCCGACGTCCTGCGCATGTTGAAGGAGGAGGGCGCCCCCGAGCGCACCGTCTTCCACTGCTACTCCGGCGACGCGGACATGGCCGCGATCTGCGCCCGCGAGGGCTACTTCATGTCCTTCGCCGGCAACGTCACCTTCAAGAACGCCCAGAACCTGCGGGACGCCCTCGCCGTCGCCCCGCTGGAGCTGGTCCTGGTGGAGACCGACGCGCCCTTCCTCACCCCGGCGCCCTACCGCGGCCGGCCGAACGCGCCCTACCTCGTGCCGGTCACCGTGCGCGCGATGGCCGCCGTGCGGGACGTCGACGAGGACACCCTGGCGACGGCGCTGGGCGCGAACACCGCTCGCGCGTTCGGGTACTGAGCGGTACTGGGCGCACGTTCGCCAGGACAACTGTCCGTAGCCGCGTCGCTTTGGAGAGTGACGCCCGCTCCGCTAGGTTCTGGGGGCCCGATCCGGACCCCTGAGGATCCCCCTGGAGCGTGTCGGCGTGAGCAAGTCGCAGTACGAGACCCACGAGGCGTACGAGGCGTACGAGGCGTACGGCCCGTACGGCCAGGACACCTCCGTGCACACCGCGGAGACCCTGCCGTACGGGCTGTACGAGGACACCTACCGGCCCGCCTACGAGGCCCAGGCGTACTTCGTCACCGAGCCGGCGCTGCCGTTGCCGAGGCAGTCGGCCGAGGCCGTGACGGAACCCCTGGTGGTGATCTCGCAGCACGAGGCGCCCGCGGGGACCGGCGGGCGCGCCGCGCGCCGGCGCAGGACGCACGGCGCCGAGCGCCCGGAGTCCGGCGGGCCGTCCGCCGTGCGCCGGCTGCTGCCGCAGGCCCTGGTCGTCGCCTTCCTCGCCGGCGGCACCACCGCGTTCGTCGCCAAGGACAAGGCGGTCGAGCTGAACGTCGACGGTCACACGCGCACCCTGCACACCTTCGCAGACGACGTGTCCGAACTCCTCGCCGAGCAGGGCGTGGACGTCGGCGCGCACGACATGGTCGCCCCCACCGGCGGCACGGACCTGGCCAGCGGGGACGAGGTCGCGGTGCGCTACGGCCGTCCGGTCCGGCTCACCCTGGACGGCGAGCGGCGCGAGGTCTGGACGACGGCGCACACCGTCGACGGGGCGCTCAGACAGCTGGGGGTGCGCGCGGAGGGCGCGTACGTGTCGACGTCGCGCTCCCAGCCGATCGGGCGCGCCGGGCTCGCGCTGGACGTGCGCACCGAGCGGGCCGTCAACGTCATGGCCGACGGCCGCACTCGCACCGTCCGCACCAACGCGGCGACCGTCCGCCAGGCCGTCGAGGAGGCGGGGGTCACCCTCCGGGGCCAGGACACCACCTCCGTGCCGCTCGACAGCTTCCCGCGCGACGGGCAGACGGTGACCGTGCTGCGGGTGCGGGGGCACCGGGAGGTCCGCGAGGAGCAGATCCCGTTCGCCGTGGAACGGGTGGAGGACCCGACGCTGTTCAAGGGCACGGAGGTCGTCGAACGGCCGGGCCGGCCGGGGCTGCGCCGGGTCGCCTATCTGGTCCGCACGGTCAACGGGGTGCGGGAGAAGCCGCGGCAGGAGGGCGAGGAGGTCGTGCGCAAGCCGCGGCGGCAGATCGTCAAGGTGGGCACCAAGCCGCTGCCGCCGTCCGTGCACGGCGCGGACCACCTCGACTGGCACGGGCTCGCCGCGTGCGAGTCGGGAGGCCGGCCGCACGCGGTCGACCCCTCCGGGACGTACGGCGGGCTCTACCAGTTCGACACCCACACCTGGCACAGCCTCGGCGGCACGGGGCGCCCTCAGGACGCCTCACCCTCGGAACAGACCTACCGCGCCAAAAAGCTGTACATCCGCCGAGGCGCCACCCCCTGGCCCCACTGCGGCCCCCGCCTCCACGGCTGAGTTCTTCCCGGCCCCGTGTTCGCGTGCGGGCCCGCCGTGGCCGCTCGCGCAGTTCCCCGCGCCCCTTGCGGGGCACGTCGTAGCTGCGGGCATGCGTGCCTCCCCCAGTGCCTTAAGGGCCTGGGGGACCCCCAGGGGCGGCACGGGTGGGCGCAGCGGCACCCTGGCGGCGCCGGTAAGCGGGCCCACCCCCGGCCCGCTGCGGTGCTGGGCGGCTTGGCGGCACCGGCGAGTACACCCCCGTACCCTTGTCGGGTGAGCAGCCCGCAGACCGACCCCCTCCTCGGCCCCGCCGACATCCGCGAACTCGCCGCCGCCCTCGGCGTCCGCCCCACCAAGCAACGCGGCCAGAACTTCGTGATCGACGCCAACACGGTCCGCCGTATCGTCCGCACCGCGGAAGTCCGCCCCGACGACGTCGTCGTGGAGGTCGGCCCCGGCCTCGGCTCCCTCACCCTCGCCCTGCTGGACACCGCCGGCCGGGTCACCGCGGTCGAGATCGACGACGTACTCGCCGCCGCCCTCCCCGCCACCATCGCCGCCCGCATGCCCACCCGCGCCGACCGTTTCGCCCTCGTCCACTCCGACGCCATGCACGTCAGCGAGCTCCCCGGCCCCCCGCCGACCGCGCTCGTCGCGAACCTGCCGTACAACGTCGCGGTCCCCGTCCTGCTGCACATGCTCGACACCTTCCCCAGCATCGAGCGCACCCTCGTCATGGTGCAGTCCGAGGTCGCCGACCGCCTCGCCGCCGCCCCCGGCAACAAGGTGTACGGCGTGCCCTCCGTGAAGGCCAACTGGTACGCCGACGTGAAGCGCGCCGGCGCCATCGGCCGCAACGTCTTCTGGCCCGCCCCGAACGTCGACAGCGGACTGGTCTCCCTGGTCCGGCGGACCGAGCCGGTCAAGACGACCGCCTCGAAGCGGGAGGTGTTCGCGGTCGTCGACGCGGCCTTCGCACAGCGCCGCAAGACCCTGCGCGCTGCCCTCGCCGGCTGGGCCGGTTCCGCCGCCGCCGCGGAGGCGGCCCTGGTCGCCGCCGGCGTCTCCCCGCAGGCGCGCGGCGAGTCGCTGACCGTCGAGGAGTTCGCGCGCATCGCCGAGCACAAGGAGCCCGCACCCCAGTGAGCGTCACCCCGGTGAGCGTCACCGTCCGTGTCCCCGCCAAGGTCAACGTCCAGCTCGCGGTGGGTGCCGCCCGCCCCGACGGCTTCCACGACCTCGCCAACGTCTTCCTCGCCGTCGGTCTGTACGACGAGGTCACCGTCACCCCCGCCGCCGGCCTCCGCGTCACCTGCGAGGGCCCGGACGCCGCCCAGGTCCCCCTGGACCACAGCAACCTCGCCGCCCGCGCGGCCCTCGCCCTCGCCGCCCGCCGGGGCATCGAGCCGAACGTCCACATCCACATCGCCAAGGACATCCCGGTCGCCGGCGGCATGGCGGGCGGCAGCGCCGACGGCGCCGGCGCGCTGCTGGCCTGCGACACCTTGTGGGGCACGGGCGCCTCCCGCGCCGAACTCCTCGCGATCTGCGCCGACCTCGGCAGCGACGTCCCCTTCAGCCTGGTCGGCGGTGCCGCGCTCGGCGTCGGCCGCGGTGAGCGGCTGACGGCCCTGGAGACCGGCGGCACCTTCCACTGGGTGTTCGCGATGGCCGAGCGGGGGCTGTCCACCCCGGCGGTGTTCCGGGAGTTCGACCGGCTCGCCGAGGGTCGGGACATCCCCGAGCCGGTGGCCTCTCGGGACCTGCTCGACGCGCTGGCCAAGGGCGACGCGGAGGCACTGGCCGCCACCGTCTCCAACGACCTCCAGCCCGCGGCCCTCTCCCTCTTCCCCGAGCTGACGGACACCCTGGAGGCGGGCCGCGCCGCCGGCGCCCTCGCCACCCTGGTCTCCGGCTCCGGCCCGACCACGGCCTTCCTCACGCGCGACGCCGAGTCGGCGGAGAAGGTGGCGGCGGCCCTGCGGACGTCCGGCACGTGCAGAACGGTGCGGACGGCGGCGGGGCCGGTGCCGGGGGCGACGGTGGTGTGAGCCGGCTCAGAGAGCGTCGATGGCGGTCAGGTCGATGTCGATGTCGTAGGGAACGCTGACCTTGAGCCGGTCGTGGTAGATGCCGGTCAAGGCATACGTGCCCGTGGCCTCACCACGTTCGTAGACCTGGACCACCGGGTGCTTGTCCTGGCCGGCCATGTCGACCAGCCAGAAGTGCGGGATGCCCGCCGCCGCGTACTTGTGCGGCTTGTAGTCGCGGTCCCGCGCCTCGGAGTCGGGCGACACCACCTCGACGGCGAGCAGCACATCGGCGACGTCGTAGTACGTCTGCTCCGGGCCCTTGACGGCTTCCGCGCGGATGACCGAGACCTCCGGCTCCGGGCCGTTGCGGCGGTCGATGACGACGGTCATCTCACGGCTGACCCTCAACTCGGCGGGCAACCCGGTGCGCAGCCCCCAGACCAGAAGGTCGATCGCATTCGCGTGAAAACGGCGCTGCGGACGCACGAAAACCAGGCTCCCGTCGATCAACTCGGTGTGCGGCGGGAGATCAGGCAGCGTGAACAGGTCGTCCACGGTGTAGCCGTCCTGCGGCGGCACCGGCCACTCGGTGCGGTGCTCTACGGACTCGGCGGTCATGGTTCCTCCATGGACGGGATCCTGCTGCCTGCCCTCCACCGTAGCGGCCCCTTCCCGATCACGTCATCACAAAGAGTGACCGCACTCCCACGCGCCGCCCCACCCCCCTCAGGGCCTACGCTTGAAGGCTGATCCATCCCCCCGGGCAGGAGTGAAATGGCCGTCAACCTGGTCAATGTCGAGAACGTCAGCAAGGTGTACGGCACCCGTGCCCTGCTGGACGGCGTGTCACTCGGCGTGTCCGAAGGGGACCGGATCGGGGTGGTCGGGCGCAACGGCGACGGGAAGACGACCCTCATCCGGATGCTGGCCAAAGCGGAGGAGGCCGACACCGGGCGGGTCACCCACTCGGGCGGGCTGCGGCTCGGCGTCCTCACCCAGCACGACTCGCTCGACCCGGAGGCGACCGTCCGCCACGAGGTCATCGGGGACATGGCCGACCACGAGTGGGCGGGGAACGCCAAGGTCAGGGACGTACTGACCGGACTGTTCGGCGGCCTGGACCTGCCGGGGTTCCCCAAGGGCCTGGACACCGTCATCGGGCCGCTGTCCGGCGGTGAGCGGCGCCGGATCGCGCTCGCCAAACTGCTCATCGAGGACCAGGACCTGCTCGTCCTGGACGAGCCCACCAACCACCTCGACGTCGAGGGCATCTCCTGGCTCGCCCGGCACCTGCGGGAGCGGCGCTCGGCGCTCGTCTGCGTCACCCACGACCGCTGGTTCCTGGACCAGGTCTGCACCCGCATGTGGGACGTGCAGCGCGGCGACGTCTACGAGTACGAGGGCGGCTACTCCGACTACGTCTTCGCCCGCGCCGAGCGCGAGCGGATCGCGGCCACCGAGGAGACCAAGCGGCAGAACCTGGTCAGGAAGGAGCTGGCCTGGCTGCGCCGCGGCGCCCCCGCCCGCACCTCCAAGCCGCGCTTCCGCGTCGAGGCCGCCAACGAGCTGATCGCGGACGTGCCGCCGCCCCGGAACAGCTCCGAGCTGATGAAGTTCGCGTCCTCCCGGCTCGGCAAGACGGTGTTCGACCTGGAGGACGTCACCGTGCAGGCCGGGCCGAAGGTGCTGCTCAAGCACGTCACCTGGCAGCTCGGCCCCGGCGACCGCATCGGCCTCGTCGGCGTCAACGGCGCCGGGAAGACCTCCCTGCTGCGGGCCATGGCCGAGGCCGCCCGCAGCGAGGGCGAGGCACAGCCGGCGGGCGGCCGGGTCGCAGTCGGCAAGACCGTCAAGCTCGCCTACCTCTCCCAGGAGGTCGCCGAGATCGACCCCGACTGGCGGGTCCTGGAGGCCGTGCAGCGGGTCCGGGAGCGCGTCGACCTCGGCAAGGGCCGCGAGATGACCGCCGGACAGCTCTGCGAGACGTTCGGCTTCGGCAAGGAGAAGCAGTGGACGCCCGTCGGCGACCTGTCCGGCGGTGAGCGGCGGCGGCTGCAACTGCTGCGCCTCCTCATGGACGAGCCCAACGTCCTCTTCCTCGACGAGCCCACCAACGACCTCGACATCGAGACCCTGACCCAGCTGGAGGACCTCCTCGACGGCTGGCCCGGCTCGATGATCGTCATCTCCCACGACCGGTTCTTCGTCGAGCGCACCACCGACCGCGTGTACGCCCTCCTCGGCGACGCCACCCTGCGGATGCTGCCGCGCGGCATCGACGAGTACCTGGAGCGGCGGCAGCGGATGGAGGAGGCGGTCGCCTCGCAGGCCGCCGCCACCGCGCCCAAGGCGGCCGTCCCCGAGAAGAGCGCCGCCGACCAGCGCGCCGCCAAGAAGGAACTCCAGAAGATCGAGCGCCAGCTGGACAAGATCTCCGAGAAGGAGTCCAAGCTCCACACCCAAATCGCCGATAACGCCACGGACTTCGCGAAGGTCGCCGAACTGGACGCCCAGCTCCGCGACTTGGCCGGGGAACGCGAGGAACTGGAACTGCGCTGGCTGGAACTGGCGGAGGACGCCTAGGGCCTGTCGGGCGCACGAAGATCCGCCGGACAGGCCCTTGGGTCTTTCGTTCGGATCAGGCCGGGCGGTGGCGCGCGCGGCGCCGGTTGCGCACGGGGCGTGAAGGGGGCGTGAAGGCGCGTAACGAGGGCATCACGGGCCGGTTCTCCCTTGGGAACAGGGGCGGAACCGGCCCCCTTCGCTGTCGGCGGCGGGTGATAGAAAGGGCCGTCTGAGAACTGTCGATACGCGGCCTTGGGTCGGTCACGAACCTCGGGGCGTGGCGAGAAATCAGTGAAACGGGGGAGAGCGCTGATGAGTCAGCCACCCAACCAGCCGCCGCAGGGCGGTTTCGGACCGCCGCCGGAGCAGCCGCCGCAGCAGCCGCAGGGCGGAGGATTCGGGGCACCGCAGACCCCGCCCGCGCAGGGCGGTTTCGGCGCGCCCCCGCCGCCCGCCCAGCCACCCCAGGGCCCCCCGCCGCAACAGCCCGGCTACGGCTACCCGCAGGCGCCCCAGCAGCCGTCCGCCCAGCCCGGCCCCTACGGCGCCCCGGCCGCGCCCGGCGCCCCCGGCCCGTACGGCTATCCGCAGCAGCCGGGCCCGTACGCCCAGCAGCCCCCGCAGGGCTACGGCTACCCGCAGCAGCCCGGATACCCGGGCGGCCCCGGCGGTCCCGGCGGTCAGAAGAGCGGGCTGAAGGGCAAGCCGGCTCTGATCATCGGCGCCGCGGTCGCCGCGCTGCTCGTCATCGGCGGCACCGTGTACGCGGTCAGCAGCGGTGGCGACGACGGCGGCAAGAAGAAGCCGGTCGCCGAGAAGAGCCACGACGACAAGCCCTCCGCGTCCGGCGCGCCCGCCAACCCCGGTGACGGCAGCGGCGACGGCGGCAAGGACCCGGAAAACCTCAACGACGGCCGGCAGCCCGGCGAGGCCAAGGTCCTCTGGTACAAGTCGGCGCCGGACGCGCCCGGTTCCGGCGCGGACGCCCCCGGCATGTGGATCACCGGCAAGACGGCGGTGAAGGCGGCGTACAAGCAGGTCTTCGCGTACAACGTCGGCGACGGCGACCCGGCCTGGTCCCCGATCACCTTCCCGCAGAAGATCTGCGCGGTCACCTCGCAGAAGTCGGCCGACGACAAGGCCGTCATCGCCTACATGAGCGGTACCAGCGACCGCGCCAAGTGCAACCAGCTCCAGCAGATCGACCTGAACACCGGTAAGAAGGGCTGGAGCGGCACGGTCGCCGACGGCGGCCTGTTCGACAGCGCGCTCAACGTCGAGCTGACCATCAGCGGCAAGACCCTGATGGTGGGCCGCTCCCAGTCGGGCACGGCGTACGACCTGGCCAGCGGCAAGAAGCTGTACGACAAGAAGAAGTACGGCGACAGTTGCTTCCCGACCGCGTTCGCCGGCGGCCCGAACCGGCTGATCCAGGTCGCCTCCTGCGACGCCATGGGCAGCAACGAGCACGACGAGATCCAGGAGCTGGACCCCGCGACCGGAAAGGTCCGCTGGACCCAGAAGGTGAAGAAGGGCTGGCAGGTCGCGCGGGCGTACTCCCTGAACCCGCTCGTGATCTACCTGACGAACGAGAAGAAGAAGGCATGGAACATCTCCATGCTCAGCGGCACGGGCAAGTTCACCTCCCAGGTCACCGTCAACGAGAAGTTCGCCCCGCAGTGCGGCTGGGCGATCCTCGAACGCGACCTGCAGGGCTGCTCGGGCGTCGTCGTCGACTCCTCCACGCTGTACCTGCCCACGGACAAGACGGGCGCGGCCAACGAGATCGTCGCGATCAGCCTGTCCAGCGGCAAGGAGAAGTGGCGGGTCAAGTCCCCCTCGGACGAGTCGATGTCGCCGATGAAGATCGAGAACGGCAAGCTCATCGCCTACGTGAGCCCGTCGTACGACGCGGGCGGCCAGGTCGTGGCGATCCCGACGACCGGCTCCTCGCACCAGCCGGCCAAGCTGCTGCAGAACCCGGCGGGCACGGCGGAGATCGAGAACGGCTTCTTCGACGGTGACACGGACTATGTGGACGGCCGCTTCTACATCTCCTCCACCCGGCTGACCGGCAACGACGACTCGAAGGAGAAGCTGATGATGGCCTTCGGCAAGTGAGCCCCGGCCCGGCCCCGTCCATCGTCCCCGGCCCGTCCGTCGTACCCCTTCCGCCGTCCGGCCCTTCGAGCTTCACCGAGGTACCTCCGTCATGACCCAGCCGCCCCCTCCGCCCCCCAACCAGCCCCCGCAGCAGGGCGGTTTCGGCCCGCCCCAGAACCAGCCGGCCCCGCCGCCGGCGGCCCCGGCGACCCCGCCCCCGCCTGCTCCGGCGACCCCGCCGCCCGCTGCTCCGGCGACCCCGCCGAGCCTGCAGAAGGGCCAGGAGTCCCAGCCGCCGCAGCCGCCCCAGCCGCAGCCGGGGTACGGCTACCCGCAGGCGCCCCAGCCCGGTTACGGCTACCCGCAGGCACCCCAGCCGCCCCAGCCCCCGGCGGGCTACGGCTACCCGGGCGGCCAGCCGCAGAACCCGTACGGCGCCCCGCCCACCCCCGCCTACGGCCAGCCGCCCACCCCCGCGTACGGCCAGCCGCCGACGCCCGCCTACGGCCAGCCCACCCAGCCCGGTTACGGCTACCCGGGCGGCCCGAACACGCCGATGCAGCCGCAGCCCGGACAGTCCGGCGGCGGCCGGAACAACACGACGCTGATCATCGTCGTCGCGGCGGTCGCCGCCATCGCGCTGATCGTCGGCGGCGGTGTCTGGTACGCCAAGTCCTCGGGCGGCGACGACAACAAGACGCACAACACCGCGAGTTCCAGCGGCGGCAAGAGCGGCGGCAAGAACGGCACGGGCGGCGGCTCCGGGGGCACGTCCTCCGGCGGCAAGGAGAAGGCGCCGTCCGACCCGTCCGCCAAGACGCTCTTCCAGGTCGACATGCCCAAGGTCAAGGACACCGTCGTCACCGACGGCTCCTGGCTGACCGACAAGGTGTACGCCAAGAGCGGCGTCGCCGAGATCAACGGCTACGACCCGGCCAAGGGCACCAAGCTGTGGACCATCAAGCTGCCCGGGCCAGTGTGCGCGGCCAGCCAGCACGTCACCGCGGACGGCAAGACGGCGGTCGCGTTCCAGCCGAAGATGCCCGCCGCGCACTCCTCCGCGGGCTGTAGCAAGGTCGCGGCGATCGACCTCGACGCCGGCACCAAGCTGTGGACGAAGTCGGTCGACTCCGGTGACTACCCGATCAACTTCAGCAATGTGACGGTCTCGCAGCACACCGTCGCCGTCGGCAGCACCAGCGGCGGTGCCGCCTGGAACATCGACTCCGGCAAGCAGCTGTGGCAGCCCAAGCCGGACGACACGTGCTACGACGCCGGGTACGGCGGCGGCGCCAAGCTGGTCGCGGTCCGCAAGTGCGGCGACTACGACAGCCGCGAGCTGCACATCCAGACCATCGACCCGAACTCCGGGAAGGTGATCTCCGAGTACAAGATGACGTCCGGCATCGAGTACGCGTCCGTGGTCTCCACCGACCCGCTGGTCGTCGCGGCCGATGTCGGTGACAGCGCCGGCGACGGCAGCGGCATCTCCGACTACTTCTCCATCGACAACAAGACCGGCAAGCTGCTCACCCGCATCTCCGCGCCCGGCAAGCAGTACGGCGGTGACTGCGACGGCATCACCCAGGTCGAGGGCTGCAAGCAGATCGTCGTCGGCAACGGCAAGCTGTACGTGCCGACCGAGGAGCACGACGGCAGCGGCGACAGCTACAGCCAGACCAACGAGATCATCGCCTTCGACCTCAGCACCGGCAAGCAGACCGGCCAGCGCGCCGACGCCGGCGACGGCTACACGATCTCCCCGCTGCGCATGGACGGCACCAACCTGCTCGCCTACAAGCAGCCGCCCTACGACAAGGGCGCCCAGGTCGTCAGCATCGACGGCGGCTCCTTCAAGGAGACCACGCTGCTGGAGACCGCCGCCACGGAGGCCGTGCAGCACATCGAGATCAGCATGCAGCCGGACTTCGCGGAGATCCTCTTCGGGAACGGCCGGCTGTACATGTCGGCGGTGTACGCCGACAAGCCGGACTCCGTGAGCAAGGACAAGGACTACCTCGCGGCCGCCTTCGGCGTGGACGGCTGATCGCGCGCCCCCCGAATGCGCGTGTGACCTGGAAGTGCCCCGGATTTCATCGATCCGGGGCACTTCTCGTCGGTACGGCAGCGCGACGTCGAACAAGCGTGTAGCTTCCGGGGGCATGAGGGGCGGGTGCCGGGGGGCGCTCTGTCTTTGTGCACCGGTGGGCGTCCATAGTTGGGGCATCCATGGGGGGGACTGGGGGGTTGCTCTATGGGAGTGCGGCTGATGGTCGTCGACGACCACCGCCTGCTCGCGGAGGCTCTGGCCTCGGCGCTGAAACTGCGCGGGCACCGGGTGCTCGCGGCGGCCGCTCCGGCCGCGGGGGCGGCCGAGCTGGTGATCGCGCGGGCGCCGGAGGTGTGCCTGCTGGGCACGGCGGCGCCGGCCGAGGCGGGGGCGTTCGACCCGGTGGTGCGGATCAAGAGTGAGCGGCCGCAGATCGCGGTCCTGGTCCTCGGCCCCGTGCCGTCGCCGCGCGGCATCGCGGCGGCCTTCGCGGCCGGGGCGTCCGGGTACGTCCGTCACGACGAGCGGATCGAGGGCGTCGAGCGGGCCATCATGAAGGCCCGGGCCGGCGAGGCGGCGGTCGCTCCGCAACTCCTCCAGGGTGCCTTCGCCGACCTCCTCAACCCGGCGGCCCAGCCGGACGACGAGGGCCAGCGCCTCCTGGAGGCGCTGACCCCGCGAGAGGTCGAGGTCCTCCTCCGCGTCGCCGACGGCGAGGACACCCGCCTCATCGCCGCCGGCATGCACATAGCCCCCAGCACGGCCCGCACCCACGTCCAACGCGTCCTCATGAAACTGGGCGTAGGCTCCCGCCTGGAAGCAGCAGCACTGGCCGCGCGAACAGGTCTACTGGACCGAGCGGGCCCTCTCCCCTAGCCGTACCGGCAACCCTCAAGGGGCGCGGGGAACTTCGCGATCAGTCACGACGGACCCGCGGCTTGGGTGGGCGGCCTGAGGCGGCGGTGCCCGGACGGCCGACGGAACGGCAACTCCCCAAAGGGGCGCGGGGAACTGCGCGATCAGCCACCACGGGCCCGCACTTGGCACGCCGGTCTGCCTACTCCCCCTTTTCCGGCAAGCTCTCCGGAGGAGCCGGCGGAGTGGGGCGTAGCTTCAGCCAGGCCAGGAAGAAGATGCCCAGCAGCAGCATGCCGATACCGGTCCACAGGTTGATATTGACCCCCTGCGCCTTGTCGATCGCGGACTGCGAATCCGTGATCCCGGCGATCGTCACGATGACGCCGTACAGCACGAACAGCCCACCGATGATCCGCCGCAGATCGAAGATGCGCGCGGCCGTCGCGGACCTCGCCTCCAGCTCGGACACCTCGCGCTGGACATCGTCCTCGGAGTAACCGGAGGAGTGGAAGGACTCGTGGTCGGGACGTTCACTCATGGTTTCCTCATCCCCCCGTTCAGAACGAGAACGGGATGTAGCAGGCGGCGGCCAGAACAACCGCGCCCCAGCCCAGCAGGGCCGGCTTGCGGTACCACGCGTCGTCGCCGGCGGCCGGCGGCTCGGACATGCCGGGGGACCGCGTGCCGTAGACCAGTCCCCGCAGCTCCCGCTCCGGCTTGGCCTTGGTGAACAGCGACACCGCGACCATCACGACCGCCCCGGCGACGAACCCGGCGATCGCGGAGACGAAGTTGGCGCCCTGGTCGGTGGGGATGGAGATGATCCCCTTCTTGTAGAACAGGAAGTAGTTGACCATCGCGGCGACCGTGCCCGCGAGCAGCCCCCAGAACCCGGACTTCGCGGACGCCCGCCGCCAGAACATGCCGACGACGAACACCACGAACATCGGCACGTTGAAGAAGGAGAACAGCGTCTGCAGGTAGCTCATGATGTTCGAGAACGACGACGCCAGGAACGCCGTACCGACCGACGCCAGCACACCGACCACGGTGATGAGCCGCCCGAACCGGACGTAGTACGCGTCCTCGCGCCCCCGCACCACGTACCGCGCCCAGATGTCGTTGGTGAACACCGTGTTGAACGAGGACACGTTGGCCGCCATGCCCGCCATGAACGCGGCCAGCAGGCCGGTGACGGCGATGCCGAGCACGCCGTTGGGCAGCAGCTCCTGCATCAGGTACGGGATGGCGTCGTTGTACTGGTAACCGGACGCCGGCGTACCGAACTTCGGCACGATCGCGGCGGCGACCAGCCCCGGGATCATCACCAGGAAGACGATGAAGATCTTCGGGTAGGCGGCGATCAGCGGCGTACGCCGCCCCGCGGAGAGGTTCTTCGCGGACAGCGCGCGCTGCACCTCGGCGAAGTTGGTGGTCCAGTAGCCGAAGGACAGCACGAAGCCGAGCCCGAGCACGATGGTCAGCCAGTTCGCGCCGAGCGGGTTGGCGTGGCCGATGCCGGTCCCGCCCCACGCGGTGGTGAAGTCGGCCCCGTGGCTCGCGGTGAGCTTGTCGGTCAGCCCGCCCCAGCCGCCCACTTTCTTCAGGCCCAGCACGGTGATCGGGATCAGCGCGGCCAGGATCACGAAGAACTGCAGCACCTCGTTGTAGATCGCCGAGGACAGCCCGCCGAGCGTGATGTACGCCAGCACGAACGCGCCGGCGACCACGATGGCCACCCACTGCGGCCAGCCGAGCAGCGCCTGGACGACGATCGCGAGGGCGTAGAGGTTGACGCCGGCGATCAGGATCGCGGCCAGCGCGAACAGGATCGAACTGAGCAGGTGCGCGCCCCGGTCGAAGCGCAGCAGCAGGAACTCGGGGACGGAGCGGACCTTGCTGCCGTAGTAGAAGGGCATCATCACCAGGCCGAGGAAGACCATGGCCGGGATGGCGCCGATCCAGTACCAGTGCACGGTGTAGGCGCCGTACTGCGCGCTGTTCGCGGCCATGCCGAGGATCTCGGTGGCGGCGAGGTTCGCCGAGATGAAGGCGAGGCCGGTGATCCAGGCGGGCAGTGAGCGTCCGGAGAGGAAGAAGTCGAGGCTGGTCTTCACCGAGCGGCGGGCCGCGAAACCGATGCCGAGGACGACGACGAAGTAGATCGCCAGGATCGCGTAGTCCAGCCCGTTGGTGGGGAGCCGTAGCCCCGCCGCCAGCTCGATGGGGACGTATGGGGGGGTTTGCATGCGTACTCGCTTCGTCGGGCGAACTGATCCACGGCGGAACCTACGCCTCCGCGTTCAGCAATTGAACAGTTCTGTTGGTGTTCTTTGTTTGATTGTGATGATCCAAGGAGTTGTCGAGTTGTGGTTTGTTATGTTTGTTTGTGTTGAGTGATTGGGTGCGGACACACCTCTCGGATCCCTCTCGGATCCCGGCGAGCGGTGTGCTGAACAAGGAGTCCCGGTGAAGAAGACCTCGACGCGGCTGGCCGACGGCCGTGAGCTGATCTACTACGACCTGCGGGACGACACCGTGCGCGACACGGTGGACCGGCGCCCGCTGGACCGTACGGTCACCACCTCCGAGGTCCGCCGGGACGTGCTGCTCGATGACTCGATCGCCGTCGCCTCGCACCGCCAGGGCCGGATCTACCACCCCCCGGCCGACGAGTGCCCGCTGTGTCCCACCCGGGGCGAGCGGCTCAGCGAGATCCCGGAACCGTCGTACGACGTCGTCGTCTTCGAGAACCGCTTCCCCTCGCTCGCCGGGGACTCCGGCCGCTGCGAGGTCGTCTGCTTCACCTCCGACCACGACGCGTCCTTCGCCGACCTCAGCGAGGAACAGGCCGGCCTGGTCCTGGACGCCTGGACCGACCGCACCGCCGAGCTGTCCCATCTGCCCTCCGTCGAGCAGGTGTTCTGCTTCGAGAACCGGGGCGCCGAGATCGGCGTCACCCTCGGTCATCCGCACGGCCAGATCTACGGTTACCCCTTCACCACCCCGCGCACCGCCCTCATGCTCCGCTCGCTCGCCGCGCACCAGGAGGCGACTGGCGGCGCGAACCTCTTCGACACCGTCCTGGAACGGGAACTCGCCGGTGAGCGGGTCGTCCTTGCGGGTGAACACTGGGTGGCGTTCGTGCCGTACGCGGCGCACTGGCCGTACGAGGTCCACCTGTACCCGAGGCGGCGGGTCCCCGACCTCCTCGCTCTCGACGAGGCGGCACGCACAGAATTCCCCCAGATCTATCTGGAACTCTTGAGGCGCTTCGACCGGATCTTCGGCACCGGTGAGTCTCCGACGCCGTACATCGCGGCCTGGCACCAGGCCCCGTTCGGCGCGCTGGAGGAGTTCGACGGGGTGAGCCGCGACGACTTCGCGCTCCACCTCGAGCTTTTCACCATCCGCCGTACTTCCGGCAAGCTGAAGTTTCTCGCGGGTTCCGAGTCCGGCATGAGCGTGTTCATCAACGACGTGCCGCCGGAGCGCGCGGCCGAGCGACTGCGAGAGGTAGCGAGTTCATGAAGTACCTGGTGACGGGTGGCGCGGGTTACGTCGGCGGGGTCGTGGCCCAGCACCTGCTGGAGGCCGGCCACGAGGTGACCGTCCTCGACAACCTCTCCACCGGCTTCCGCGAGGGCGTGCCCGCCGGGGCCGCGTTCATCGAGGGCGACATCCGCGACGCCGCCAAGTGGCTCGACGCCTCCTACGACGGCGTCCTGCACTTCGCCGCGTTCTCGCAGGTCGGCGAGTCGGTGACGAAGCCGGAGAAGTACTGGGAGAACAACGTCGGCGGCAGCCTGGCCCTCATCGCCGCGATGCGCGAGGCGGGCATCGGCCGCCTCGTCTTCTCCTCCACGGCCGCGACGTACGGCGAACCCGAGCAGAGCCCCATCGCCGAGACCGCCCCTACGCGCCCCACCAGCCCCTACGGCGCCACCAAGCTCGCCGTCGACCACATGATCACCAGCGAGGCACACGCCCACGGCCTGGCCGCGGTGTCGCTGCGCTACTTCAACGTGGCGGGCGCCTACGGCCGCTGCGGCGAACGGCACGACCCCGAGTCCCACCTCATCCCGCTGGTCCTCCAGGTCGCCCAGGGCCGCCGCGCGTCGATCTCCGTCTACGGCGACGACTACCCGACCCCCGACGGCACCTGCGTCCGCGACTACATCCACGTCGCCGACCTCGCCGAGGCCCACCTGCTGGCCCTCGACGCCGCCGCACCGGGCACACACCTCATCTGCAACCTCGGCAACGGCAACGGCTTCTCCGTCCGCGAGGTCGTCGAAACGGTCCGCGAGGTCACCGGCCACCCGATCCCTGAGGTGATCGCCCCGCGCCGGCCCGGCGACCCGGCGGTCCTGGTCGCCTCGGCGGACACGGCCCGCGAGCGGCTCGGCTGGACCCCGTCCCGCGCGGACCTCAAGGAAATCGTCGCCGACGCCTGGGAGTTCACCCGGCACAACACGAGGGAGCACTAATGGGCGCGCAGCAAGTCGGTGTTCGCTTCAGCGAGCTGTACGGTTCGGCGCCCGAGGGCGTCTGGGCGGCGCCGGGCCGGGTCAACCTGATCGGCGAACACACCGACTACAACGACGGTTTCGTCATGCCGTTCGCCCTGCCGCACCGGGCGACCGCCGCCGTCTCCCGCCGCACGGACGGCGTCGTACGCCTGCACTCGGCGGACATCGACGCCGGAGTCACCGAACTCCACCTCGACACCCTTGCCCCCGGCACGGACGCGACCTGGACCGCCTACCCCGCCGGGGTCATCTGGGCCCTGCGCGAGGCCGGCCACGCCGTGACCGGCGCCGACATCCACCTGTCCTCCACGGTCCCCACCGGCGCGGGCCTGTCCTCCTCGGCGGCCGTCGAGGTGGTGACCGCGCTGGCCCTGAACGACCTCTACGAACTCGCCGTGCCCGGCAGCCAGTTGGCCCGCCTCTGCCAGCGAGCGGAGAACATCTACGTAGGCGCCCCCACGGGCATCATGGACCAGACCGCCTCCGCCTGCTGCGAGCCGGGCCACGCCCTGTTCCTCGACACCCGGGACCTCTCCCAGCAGCAGATCCCCTTCGACCTGGCCGCCGCGGGCCTGCGCCTGCTGGTCGTCGACACCCAGGTCACCCACGCCCACAGCGGCGGCGAATACGGCAAGCGCCGCGCCGGCTGCGAGAGGGCCGCGAGCCTCCTCGGCGTGCACGCCCTGCGCGACATCCCGCACACGGACCTCACCCCGGCCCTGTCCCGCCTGGCCGACGAGCCGGAGCTCACCCGCCTGGTCCGACACGTCGTCACCGAGAACCACCGGGTGGAACGGACCGTCTCCCTCCTCCGCTCCGGCGACCCCCGGGCCATCGGCCCGATCCTCACCGAGGGCCACGCCTCCCTCCGCGACGACTTCCGCGTCTCCTGCCCGGAGCTGGACCTCACCGTCGACACGGCCCTCACCGCCGGCGCCCTCGGCGCCCGCATGACCGGCGGCGGCTTCGGCGGCTCAGCGATCGTCCTCACCCCCGAGCCCGACGTCCCCCTGATCACCAAGGCGGTCGAAGAGGCCTTCACGGCAGCGGGGTACAAGGCGCCCCGTGTCTTCGAGGCGGTGCCTTCGGCGGGGGCGCGGCGGCTGGGCTGAGGAGCGTACGGCCGGCACGGTGCGGGGCCGCGCCCGGGCGGCCCCGGTGGTCGGCTAGGCGGCGGGGGCGAGTTCGGCGCGACCGAACAGGAGGGCGTAGCCCGGGGGGAGTTGGCCGAGGATGAGGGTGACGAGGTCGGGGCCGGCGTGGGCGGAGACGGCGGAGAAGACGGATCCCGTGTCCCAGCGGGTGGTGGCCAGGGAGGCGCCGGCCCGGGTGGCGAGGTCCTTGACGAACGCCCAGCCGGTCAGGGGCCGGGTGTCGGGGATCTGCGCGGTGAGGACGCGGGCCGCCTCCAGGGGCAGACGGGCGGCGAGATCGACGCGTTCGTCGCCGGTCAACTGGCGTCCGAGTCCCGCGAGGACCAGGCGGACGGCTTCGTCGGCCCGCTCGCGGGTGGGGTAGGCGCCTTCGTAGCGGACCTGCTCCAGCATCTGTTCGTACGCCGTCCCGTACGGCTGCGGGTGCGGTGCGTGCCGGTCGGAGATCACTGACGTGCTTGCCCTTCTCCCTGTGGCCCGTGTTCGGGCACCGGGTGCTCGATGGGATGCTTCTTGGGCGGACTGCCCACGCGGTGCGGAGAGCGGGGCGAGGGGGAGACGCGGTTGCCCGCCCTCCGCACGCGTCCGGCCGGTGTCAGCCGGAAATCTCCTTGCGGCCGGAGCCGACTCCGACGGAGATCTTGCGGGGCTTGGCGCGCTCGGCGATCGGGATGCGCAGCGTGAGCACGCCCGCCTCGTAGTCGGCCTGGATCCGCTCGGTGTCGAGGGTGTCGGCGAGCACGATCTGGCGGGAGAAGACACCCAGCGGCCGCTCGGACAGCTCCATCTGCACGTCCTCGGCCTTCGTCACCGGCCGGCGCTCGGCCCTGACGATGAGCATGTTCCGCTCGACGTCGATGTCGATCGCGTCGGCGGGGACGCCGGGCAGGTCGAAGGCCACCACGTACTCGTCGCCCTCGCGGTAGGCGTCCATCGGCATCGCCGACGGGCGGGACCACGTGCCCGGGCCCATCAGCTGCTGTGCCAGCCGGTCCAGCTCACGGAAGGGGTCAGTGCGCATCAACATCGGGAAAACACCTCCAGCGGTTCAGGCAGTTGCTGCCAATGCGCCTTACGCCACCGTTGTAACATGTCATCCAATGGATGACAAACACGATGTCGTCAACGCGATGACAACATGGAGGAGGTGTCCGTGACCGCAGCCGACCAACCGCCCGCGACCGGCGCGAACGCGCACAGTCCGGCCTCGTTCCTCGCCGCGGCGGCGGCACTCCACGCCATCGACGACGCCCTGCGCGAGGCCCAGCGAGACGCGACGGCCACCTCCGAGGACCCAGATCCCGGGGCCGATCAGGCGCTGGCCTCCCTGATGCTGCTGCGGCAGGTGCGCGAGCGGCTCGCCGGATGGGAGACCGGCCTGATCGAAACCGCCCGCGACGCGGGAGCCAGCTGGGCGGATCTCGCCCGTCCCCTGGGCGTCGCCAGCCGCCAGGCGGCCGAGCGCCGCTATCTGCGCGGCCGCCCCGGCCCCGCCGGGACCACCGGCGAGCAACGGGTGACGGCCACCCGTCAGGCCCGGGCCGCCGAGCGCACCACCGCCACCTGGGCCCGCGCCAACGCCGCCGTCCTGCGGCGCCTCGCCGGACAGATCAGCGCGCTCTCCGACCTGCCCGCCGCGGCCCGCCGTCCGCTCGACAGGCTCGACGTGGCTCTCGCCCACGACGACCCCGCCGTCCTCCTCGAACCCCTGACCGCCATCCGCCCCCACCTGGCCGGCGCGCATCCTGACCTCACCGCCCGCCTCGACACCCTCCCCCCGCCCTGAACCACTGGAAACGGCGGGCCCAGGGCGGGGGGATGCCCACGAGACGCGGCGCATACGATCGGGCGGTGTCCAGGATGGGGAGGGGGGAGCGGTGGCCGTCGTCGTTCCATTGGCCGGCGCGGTCACCGGGCTGGATTCGGTGCGGCAGCTGACCCGGTGCGAGGACGGGGAGCGGCTGGGGGCGCTGGTGTGGGTGCCGGGGCCGGGGTGGCGGATGGTGAGCAGCGCTGTGCTGGGCGGGGGGATCGGGCAGCGGGGCTGGGTGCTCAACGCCCAGGTGTCCCACGGTTACCGGCGCACCGATCCGGAGCGGCATCTCGCCGAACTCGCCGCTGACGCCGGGCTGGCCGGGCCGGGGGTCGGGTTGATGACCGCCGCCGATGTGGCGCGGTACGGGTACGCGGCCGACGGGGGCGCGGAGGCACTGGTCACCGCCGGGGTAGGGGTGCGGGGGTGGGCCGCCTCCCCCGTGGAGGGCAGCGAAGGTCCCGGGAGGCCGGGCACGATCAACCTCGTCGTACGGGTCCCCGTGCCGCTCACCGACGCCGCCCTGGTCAACGCCGCGACCACGGCCACCGAGGCCAAGGTGCAGGCCCTGCTCGACTCCGGTCACGACTGTTCCGGCACGCCGACGGACGCGGTGTGCGTCGCCGCCCGGGTTCCGGCGCCCGGCGACGAGGTGCACGCCTTCGCGGGGCCCCGGTCGCTGTGGGGCGCCCGGCTGGCCCGTGCGGTGCACGGGGCCGTGCGGTCCGCGATCGACGCCGGGGCCTGAGGGGCCGGCCGCGTCAGGGGAGCGGCTTCACCAGGGTGTACTCGGTGATCCCCGGCGGGTAGTCCGGGATGGCGCAGACCACCTTGTAGCCGTGCCGGCGGTAGAACTCCGGGGCCTGGAAGTCCCAGGTCTCCAGGCGGGAGTGGGTGCAGCCGCGCTCGGTGCGGGCGAGGTGTTCCGCCCTGCGCAGCAGGCGGCTGCCGAGGCCGGCGTCGCGGTGGGGGGCGGCCACCCAGAGGTAGGTGACGTGCAGCCAGGTCGTCCAGGTGTGGCCGACCAGGCCGCCGGCCAGGGCCCCGGTCTCGGTCATCGCCCACACGTGGAGGGGCGATTCGTGTTCGCCCGGGGTTCCGCGCAGGGCCGCCAGGACCGGGGAGGCCGCCGTATTGGTGTCCCGCAGCCGGGAACGGAGAAGATCGCGCCTCGCCTTGTCGACTTCCGCCTCGATACGAAACATGCGGCACACGATAAACGCCTCTGGCAGCCAGTTCTGCACTTTGCCTTCCCCTCTCGCGCACCGTCCGTAAGCTGAGAAACGGTGTCGGCGGGGGGCCGGTGCCGTTCAGGGGCGAACCGGGCGGGTACGGCGCCCGCGGTGGGGGTAGAGGTGTCCGCACGGTGGTTGCCGTGCGGTGCGCGCGCTCCTCTCCGAGAGGCCGTGACCGCGCGACGCCGTCGCCTTCTGGGACCTTGATCGTCCCCCGCTCCGCGAGGAGCACGGGGGAAGGGGGTTTCGTGGTTCGTATCCGAGTCCTGGTCGTCGACGACCACCGCATCTTCGCCGAGTCGCTCGCCGCCGCCCTGGCCGCCGAGCCCGACGTCGACGTGTCCGCCGCCGGCAGCGGCCCGGCCGCGCTGCGCTGCATGGAGCGCGCCGCCGGCGAGGGCCGCCGCTACGACGTCCTGCTCGTCGACGCCGACCTGGGCGGCCGGCTGCCCGGCACCGGCTTGTCCGGCATCGGGCTGCCCGGCACCCGGCCGGCCGTGCCGGTGCAGGCGGGCGACGAGGACGGCCTGGTCGACGGGATCTCCCTGGTCGCGGGGGTCAGAACCGCCCAACCGGGGGTGCGGATCGTGGTCCTCGCCGAGAAGGACGACCCCCGGCGCGCCGCCCTCGCGCTGCAGGCCGGGGCGTGCGGCTGGGTCGCCAAGGACTGCTCGCTGTCCCGGCTGCTGACCGTGATCCGGGGTGTCCTGCGCGACGAGACCCATCTGCCGCCCGCCCTGCTCACCGGCGTCCTGAAGGAACTCACGGCCGCGCGCAAACACCGCACCGAGAGCGAGCGCCTGGTGCAGTCCCTCACGCCCAGGGAACGGGAAGTGCTGCGCTGCATGGTCGCCGGGCTCGGCAGGAAGGCCGTCGCCGAACGGCTGTTCCTGTCCCCGCACACCGTCCGCACCCATATGCAGAACGTCCTCGGCAAGCTGGGCGTCCACTCCACCCTCGCCGCCGTGGCCCTGGCCAGGAGGGCCGGGGTCGGCCCGGTGGAGCTGGAGACCCTGGGACAGGGCCTAGCCCGGGATGTTGTCGAACGGGGCGGTCAACTGGCGTAGCAGCCCCGCCAGTTCCGCACGCTGGGCGCGCGACAGCTCGGCGAGGATCGCCCGCTCCTGCGCGAGCAGGCCGGCCAGCGACTGGTCCGCGCGGTCGCGCCCCGCGTCCGTCAGCCGGACCAGCACACCGCGCCGGTCACTCGGGTCCGGCAACCGCTCCACCAGGCCCTTCTTCGCCAGCCGGTCGATGCGGTTGGTCATCGTGCCCGACGTGACCAGGGTCTGGGTCAGGAGCTGGCCGGGGGAGAGCTGATACGGCGCTCCCGCGCGCCTGAGCGCGGTCAGCACGTCGAACTCCCAGGGCTCCAGCTGGTGCTCGGCGAACGCGAGCCGGCGCGCCCGGTCCAGGTGCCGGGCCAGCCTGCTCACCCGGCTGAGCACCTCGAGCGGCTCCACGTCGAGGTCCGGGCGCTCCCGGCGCCACGCTGCGACCAGCCGATCGACCTCGTCCTCCATGGAGATCAGTGTAGTGGTTGTGTCGACATGAAGTCTCTTGATATCGAGTCTCTTGACGTCGAGAGAATTAATGAGGGACAGTGGGATCATGAACTCGCCGATCTGGGATCCCGGCCAGTACCTCCGCCACGCCGGTCACCGTGCCCGCCCCTTCACCGACCTCCTCGCCCGCGTACCCGCCCTGCCGGCGGCCCGCCCCCGCATCGCCGACCTCGGCTGCGGCCCCGGCAACGTCACCGTCCTCCTCGCCGAACGCTGGCCCGACGCCCACATCACGGGCTACGACAACTCGCCCGAGATGCTCGACAAGGCGCACGTCGACCACGCGGGACCCACGAGCGGTGCCGGGCGGCTCGACTTCACCCACGCCGACCTGCGCACCTGGACCCCCGCGGAACCGGAGTCGTACGACCTGGTCATCACCAACGCCACCCTGCAGTGGGTGCCCGGCCACACCGACCGCTTCCCCGACTGGATCGCCGGCCTGAAACCCGGCGGGACCTTCGCCCTCCAGGTGCCGGACAACATCGACGCACCCCTGCACGCCCTGATGCGCGAACTCGCCGCCACTCCCCGCTGGAAAAGCCGCCTCGCCGACGTCCTGCGCCGCCCGGACTCCGTACCGGCCCCCGGCGTCTACCTGGACCACCTCGCCCGCCTCGGCTGCACGCCCGACGTGTGGCAGACGACGTATCACCACGTCCTGACCGGCGAGGACCCCGTCCTGGACTGGGTCAAGGGCACCGGGCTCAGGCCCGCCCTCACCGTCCTCGCCGACGACCCCGACGCCCGGGACGCCTTCCTCACCGAATACCGGGACCTGCTCCGCCAGGCCTACCCGGCCACGCCGTACGGCACGGTCCTCCCGTTCCGCCGGCTGTTCGCCGTCGCCACCAAGCAGTAGCGGCCGCGCCGAGCCGTAGCGCCCTCAAGGAGGACTGAGCATGATCGCCGCACTCGACCACGTCCAGCTCGCCGCCCCACCCGGCTCCGAGGACACCCTGCGCGCCTATTACACCGGCGCGCTCGGCATGACGGAGATCCCCAAGCCGCCCGTCCTCGCCGCCCGCGGCGGCTGCTGGTTCCAGGCCGGGGCGGTCCAGCTCCACCTGGGCGTCGAGGAGGACTTCCACCCGGCGAAGAAGGCACACCCCGGGCTCCGGGTCACCGGCATCGAGGCGTTCGCGGCCCGGCTGGCCGCCCACGGAGCGCCGGTCATCTGGGACGACAACCTCCCCGGCCACCGGCGCTGCTACTCCGAGGACCCGATCGGCAACCGCCTGGAGTTCCTGGAGCCGAACCCCTGACGGGCCCTACGCCTTCCGGTGGCCTATCAGCCGCGGCTTGGGCTCCAGGCCGTCCAGGCCGTGCCAGGCCAGGTTCACCAGGTGCGCCGCCACCTCGGCCTTCTTCGGGCGGCGCACGTCCAGCCACCACTGCCCGGTCAGCGCGACCATGCCGACCAGGGCCTGCGCGTACAGCGGGGCGAGCTTGGAGTCGAAACCGCGGTTCTTGAACTCGCGGCCCAGGATGTCCTCCACCTGGGTCGCGATGTCCGAGATCAGCGACGCGAAGGAACCCGTCGACTGCGGGATGGGGGAGTCCCGGACCAGGATGCGGAAACCGTCCGTGTACTCCTCGATGTAGTCCAGCAGCGCGAACGCCGCCTGCTCGCACAGCTCCCGGGGATGCCCGGCGGTCAGCGAGGACGTCACCATGTCCAGCAGCCGCCGCATCTCACGGTCCACGACGACCGCGTACAGGCCCTCCTTGCCGCCGAAGTGCTCGTACACCACCGGCTTGGACACCCCGGCCTTCGCCGCGATCTCCTCCACCGACGTGCCCTCGAAACCCTTCGCCGCGAACAGCGTGCGACCGATCTCCAGCAACTGCTGGCGGCGCTCGGCACCGGTCATACGGGTCCGGCGCGCGCGCCGCGGTTTCTCGCTGCTGGAGGTACTGGAGTCGGTCGCCACGGCGTCAATCATGCCGCCTCGGCCGTCTCCTTCCCGCGCCGGGAGCCGCCTTCCCCGGTGTTACGGCGGGAATCGATACGCGAGCGTGACGGCCAGCGCACGTCGTACGCCCAGCCGGCCACCTCGAACCAGCGGATGAACCGGGCCGAGGAGTCGATCTGCCCGCGCATCACCCCGTGCCGGGCCGACGTCGGGTCCGCGTGGTGCAGGTTGTGCCAGGACTCCCCGCACGACAGCACCGCCAGCCACCACACGTTGCCCGAACGGTCCCGGGACTTGAACGGACGCTTGCCCACCGCATGGCAGATCGAGTTGATCGACCACGTCACATGGTGCAGCAAAGCCACTCGTACGAGTGAACCCCAGAAGAAGCCGGTGAACGCCCCCCACCAGGACATCGTCACCAGGCCACCGATCAGCCCCGGCAGCGCCAGGGACAGCACCGTCCACAGCACGAACTGCCGGGAGACCGCCCGAATGGCCGGATCCTTGATCAGATCCGGCGCGTACTTGTCCTGCGGAGTCTGCTCCTCATCGAACATCCAGGCGATATGCGCCCACCACAGGCCCTTCATCAGCGCCGGCAGCGTCTCGCCGAACCGCCACGGCGAATGCGGGTCGCCCTCCGCGTCGGAGAACTTGTGGTGCCGGCGATGATCCGCCACCCAGCGCACCAGCGGCCCCTCCACCGCCATCGACCCGATCACCGCCAGCGCGATCCGCAACGGCCGCTTCGCCTTGAACGAACCATGCGTGAAATACCGGTGGTAACCGATCGTCACGCCGTGGCAGGACAGGAAGTAGAAGAACACCAGCAGGCCCAGGTCGAGCCAGCTCACCCCCCAGCCCCAGGCCAGCGGCACCGCCCCCACCAGCGCCACGAACGGCACGATGATGAACACCAGCAGCGCGATCTGCTCGATCGAACGCTTCTTCTCACCACCCAGCGTGGCGGATGCGGCTGTGCCGGCGGCCTCGCGGGCTTCGTCGATCACATCGGAACTAGAGGTCATGCGCGTCCCCTGTGGGGTCGAGGGTTGAGACAGATACCCGGTCTGCGGCACCGGACAGGAAGCGAGCGGTACTTCCCTACGGTTCCGTAACCTACGGCGTCGTAAGTATGGCAGCGAGTCGTCCCGCGGCAAGAGCCCCACAGCCTGCGCGTCCGCATGGACACCTATCCTTGAAGTCGGTCGGACAGCGCGGTCCGCTCTGAATCCTTCCCGGACGCCCCGGCCGGTATGCGGCACCCCGCCGTGCGGCCAAACGCCCGGGTTCCCTCCAGACCAGCTTCCACACTGCAAGGAGCCGCACCCGTGAGCAGTGCCGACGACCAGACCACCACGACCAGCACCGAGCTGCGAGCCGACATCCGCCGGCTGGGCGACCTCCTCGGCGAGACCCTCGTACGGCAGGAAGGCCCCGAGCTCCTCGACCTGGTCGAGAAGGTCCGCCGCCTCACCCGCGAGGACGGCGAGGCCGCCGCCGAACTGCTGCGCGGCACCGAACTGCAGACCGCCGCCCAGCTGGTCCGCGCCTTCTCCACCTACTTCCACCTCGCCAACGTCACCGAACAGGTCCACCGCGGCCGCGAGCTGCGCGCCCGCCGCGCCGCCGAGGGCGGCCTGCTCTCCCGCACCGCCGACCGGCTCAAGGACGCCGACCCCGAGCACCTGCGCCTGAGCGTCGCCAACCTCAACGTCCGCCCCGTCTTCACCGCCCACCCCACCGAGGCCGCACGCCGCTCCGTCCTCAACAAGCTGCGCCGCATCGCCGCACTCCTGGACACCCCCGTCCTCGAATCCGACCGCCGCCGCCACGACGTCCGGCTCGCCGAGAACATCGACCTCGTCTGGCAGACCGACGAACTCCGCGTCGTCCGCCCCGAGCCCGCCGACGAGGCCCGCAACGCCATCTACTACCTCGACGAACTCCACGCCGAAGCCGTCGGAGACGTCCTGGAAGACCTCACCGCCGAACTGGAGCGCGTCGGCGTCAGGCTCCCCGACGCCACCCGCCCCCTCACCTTCGGCACCTGGATCGGCGGCGACCGCGACGGCAACCCCAACGTCACCCCCCAGGTCACCTGGGACATCCTCATCCTCCAGCACGAACACGGCATCAACGACGCCCTGGAGACGATCGACGAACTGCGCGGATACCTCTCCAACTCCATCCGCTACAGCGGCGCCACCGAGGAACTCCTCACCTCCCTCAAGGCCGACCTCGACAACCTCCCCGAGATCAGCCCCCGCTACAAGCGCCTCAACGCCGAGGAGCCCTACCGGCTCAAGGCCACCTGCATCCGGCAGAAGCTGGAGAACACCAAGCAGCGGCTCGCCAAGGGCACCCCCCACGAGAACGGCCACGACTACCTTGGCACCGCCGAGCTCCTCACCGACCTGCGGATCATGCAGAACTCCCTGCGCGAACACCGCGGCGGCCTCTTCGCCGACGGCCGCCTCGGCCGCACCATCCGCACCCTCGCCGCCTTCGGCCTCCAGCTCGCCACCATGGACGTCCGCGAACACGCCGACGCCCACCACCACGCCCTCGGTCAGCTGTTCGACCGCCTCGGCGAGGAATCCTGGCGCTACGCCGACATGCCCCGCGACTACCGGGCCAAGCTCCTCGCCAAGGAACTCCGCTCCAGAAGGCCCCTCGCCCCCGTCCCGGCGCCCGTCGACGCCGCCGGACAGAAGACCCTCGGCGTCTTCGAGACCATCAAGCGCGCCCTCGACGTCTTCGGCCCCGAAGTCATCGAGTCCTACATCATCTCCATGTGCCAGGGCGCCGACGACGTCTTCGCCGCCGCCGTCCTCGCCCGCGAGGCGGGCCTCCTCGACCTCCACGCCGGCTGGGCCAAGATCGGCATCGTCCCCCTGCTGGAGACCACCGACGAACTCCGAGCCGCCGACACCATCCTGGAGGAGATGCTCTCCGACCCCTCCTACCGGCGCCTCGTCGCCCTGCGCGGAGACGTCCAGGAGGTCATGCTCGGCTACTCCGACTCCTCCAAGTTCGGCGGCATCACCACCAGCCAGTGGGAGATCCACCGCGCCCAGCGCCGCCTCCGCGACGTCGCCCACCGCTACGGCGTCCGCCTGCGCCTCTTCCACGGCCGCGGCGGCACCGTCGGCCGCGGCGGCGGCCCCTCCCACGACGCCATCCTCGCCCAGCCCTGGGGCACCCTCGAAGGCGAGATCAAGGTCACCGAACAGGGCGAGGTCATCTCCGACAAGTACCTCATCCCGTCCCTGGCCAGGGAAAACCTCGAACTGACCGTCGCAGCCACCCTGCAGGCATCCGCCCTGCACACCGCACCCCGCCAGTCCGACGAGGCCCTCGCCCGCTGGGACGCCGCCATGGACGTCGCCTCCCAAGCCGCCCACGGCGCCTACCGCAGGCTCGTCGAGGACCCCGACCTGCCGACCTACTTCCTCGCCTCCACCCCGGTCGACCAGCTCGCCGACCTGCACCTCGGCTCACGGCCCTCCCGCCGCCCCGGCTCGGGCGTCTCCCTCGACGGCCTGCGCGCCATCCCCTGGGTGTTCGGCTGGACCCAGTCCCGGCAGATCGTCCCCGGCTGGTACGGCGTCGGTTCCGGCCTCAAGGCCCTCCGCGAAGCCGGCCTCGACACCGTGCTCACCGAGATGCACGAACAGTGGCACTTCTTCCGCAACTTCATCTCCAACGTCGAGATGACCCTCGCCAAGACCGACCTGCGGATCGCCCAGCACTACGTCGACACCCTCGTCCCCGACGAACTCAAGCACGTGTTCGACACCATCAAGGCCGAACACGAACTCACCGTCCGCGAAGTCCTGCGCGTCACCGGCGAGAAGGAACTCCTCGACGCCCAGCCCGTCCTCAAGCAGACCTTCACCATCCGCGACGCCTACCTCGACCCGATCTCCTACCTCCAGGTCACCCTCCTCAAGCGCCAGCGCGACGAGGCCGCGGCAGGCGCGGACCCCGACCCGCTGCTCTCCCGCGCCCTCCTCCTCACCGTCAACGGCGTGGCAGCGGGCCTGCGCAACACCGGCTGATCCGCCGGCCACGACACACGAAGGGTGCCCCCGAGGTCGTACGACCCCGGGGGCACCCCCATGCGCTACAGCCGGTTCAGCCCCGCACGGCCTTCCGGCGCCGGGCCACCAGATAGCCGCCCGCACCGACCAGCACCGCCGCGGCACCCGACACCAGACCCACCGGAACACCGTTACCGGTCTCGGCCAGCCCACCACCCGGCGCGGACGGCGACACGGACGGCGCCGCACCCGGGGACGAAGACGACGCGGAAGGCACCGGCGACGACGAGGACGGCGCGGAGGACGACGGCGACGGCGACGACGAGGCAGGCGCCGAACCGGACGGCTTGCCCGACGGCGTACCGCCGCCCCCGCCCTGCGAACCGGAGCAGTCCGTCCAGAACACCTTGTGCTTCGCGGACCCCTTCTCCCCGTCGAAGTTCCAGAACAGCTTGTAGTGCCCGTCCGGCAGCGACAGGTCCGCCGTACGGCCGTGACCGTCGCCGTCCAGCGTGATCGCACCGGACTTCACGGTCTCGCCCTTCGTGTGGGCCGTCGGCGCCCAGGCCTCGATGTGCCAGTCCACCTGCTGCACCGCGTCAAAACCGAACGCGTCCAGATAGAACGTGCACACGTGCGGCTCGTTCCGGCGCGGCACCTCGCCGGTCTTCGCGTCATGGATCTTCACGGTGCCGTTGTCACCGTGGGGAGCGGCCTGGGCGGCCGGCGCGCACAGCAGCGCCGCCGAGAGGCCGACGCCGAGCACGCCGGCGCGGATGAGGGTACGCATGGGGCAGTTCCATCTTCGTGTGGCGAACGGGGAAGATGTGGAGGGGGCGGTTCAGCTTCCGGCGCCCACTGACCTTCGGTCAATCACGAAGACGCAACATCCAGACCCCCCACAAACGTGAAGAACGGCCCAACACCGCAGAGCGGCCCAAACCCCATACCCTCACAGGGCCAGGAACGTCCCCGTCAGCAGCACGGCCCCCGAACCCGCCAGCAGCCACGCCACCCGGGTCAGCCGCATACCGCCCGCGACCACCACCGACGCCAGCAGCAGCGCACCGCCCAACGGCACCCACGCGTACAGGATCCCCGCCGGCCCCGACCGCACCACCCGGTCCGTCCCCGGCTCCACCACCACGTCGTACGTCCGCCCCCGGCGCACCGCGACCGCCTGGTCGATCACCACCCGGTCCCGCGCCCGCGCCCCCTCCGACACCGGCCGGAACGCACCCGTACAACCGTCCCCCGCACAGCGCACCACCTTCACGGTGCCGCGCTCACGCCCCTTCGTCAGCATCACGTACTGCGCGGTCCCCCAGGAACCCCACACCCCCGCGAACAGAATCAGCACGGCGAGCGCGCCCATCACCGACACCCGCCCCCACCGCAACGCGGAGACGGACGCCTGGCGGGCACGGATGGCTGTGGCAGGCATGGCCGGGATCATTGGCCATACCGCTACGACCGGTCAACTCCAGTGGACGCCATCACAGGACAAGTCAGCAGTTGTACGCACACACCTCAGGAGTTGTACGCGCTCTGCGCCCGCTCCAGCCCCTCCGCAAGCAGACGCTCCACCGCATCCGCCGCCCGGTCCACGAAATAGCCCAGCTCCTTGCGCTCGGCCGAACCGAAGTCCTTCAGCACGAAGTCCGCCACCTGCATCCGCCCCGGCGGCCGACCGATCCCGAACCGCACCCGGTGGTACTCCGCGCCCATCGCCTTCGTCATCGACTTCAGCCCGTTGTGCCCGTTGTCGCCACCACCCAGCTTCAGCCGCAGCGTGCCGTAGTCGATGTCCAACTCGTCATGGACGGCCACGACCTGTCCGAGCGGCACCTTGTAGAAGTCCCGCAGCGCGTTCACCGGCCCACCCGACAGGTTCATGTACGACATCGGCTTCGCCAGGACCACCCGCCGGTTGGCCGGCCCCACCGGACCGATCCGCCCCTCCAGCACCTGCGCCTGAGCCTTCCCGGCCCGCTTGAACTTCCCCCCGATCCGCTCCGCGAGCAGATCCACCACCATGAACCCGACATTGTGCCGGTTCATGGCGTACTCCGGCCCGGGATTCCCGAGCCCGACCACCAGCCAGGGTGCATTGACGGGGGCACTCACGTCCACGACTCCTCACGAAGGCAGCCGCTGCCTCCGGGAAGGAAGCAGCGGCTGATCCACAACTGCTGTGGGCAATCGTTCCACAGGGCGATGGGGGTCCCCCCGCCCGAGCGAAGCCGAGGGTGGGGGAGGGTGGGCACAGCCGACAGCGCCGGGCGCCGGTCAAACGCCGCCCAGCACCGCCGCGGCCACGAGACTTACGCCTCGGCGACCTCTTCGGCGACCTCTTCACCCTCACCCTCGGCGGCCTCCTCGGCCTGCGCCGCGAGCACCTGGAGGACGACCGCGTCCTCCTCGACGGCCAGCGTGACGCCCGACGGCAGCGTGATGTCCTTCGCGTGGATCGAGGCACCCGCCTCCAGACCCTCCACGGACACCGTCACGGCCTCCGGGATATGCGTCGCCTCGGCCTCGACCGGCAGCGCGTTCAGCACGTGCTCCAGCAGGTTGCCACCCGGGGCCAGCTCGCCCTCGGTGTGCACCGGAATCTCGACGTTGACCTTCTCGCCACGCTTGACCAGCAGCAGGTCGACGTGCTCCAGGAAGCCCTTCAGCGGGTCGCGCTGCACGGCCTTCGGGATCGCCAGCTCGTTGGCCTTGCCGTCGATGTCCAGGGAGATCAGGACGTTCGGCGTACGCAGCGCCAGCAGCAGGTCGTGACCCGGCAGGGTCAGGTGCAGCGGCTCGGTGCCGTGGCCGTACAGCACGGCGGGGACCTTGCTGGCGCGGCGGACACGGCGGGCCGCACCCTTGCCGAACTCGGTGCGGGTCTCGGCGGAAAGCTTCACCTCGGACATGGGGATCAACTCCTCGTAGAACTAGTCGGCGGACGTGGTCACCCGGCCACGAACGGCCTGCTACGAAGAGCGCGTCGATAACGGACCACCACACCCCGCACCGGCACCCGCCGGAAACGGAGCACGGCCTCCCTCGCCGAGCAACTCCAGCAGTCTACTCGGCGGGAAGGCCGTACCCAAAAGGATCTTCAGCTACGCCGGAACGCAAGCCGGCGCAACGATCTGCAGAAACCTCACTGCTCGTCGAAGAGCGAGGTCACCGACCCGTCCTCGAACACCTCACGCACCGCGCTCGCGATCGTCGGAGCGATCGACAGCACCTTGATCTTGTCCAGATCCGCAGCCAGCTCACCCGGCGTCGGCAACGTGTCCGTGAACACGAACTCACTCACCCGCGAGTTCTTCAACCGGTCCGCCGCCGGACCCGACAGCACACCATGCGTCGCCGTCACGATGACATCCTCCGCACCGTGCGCGAACAGCGCGTCCGCGGCGGCACAGATCGTCCCACCCGTGTCGATCATGTCGTCCACCAGAACACACACGCGGCCCTCGACCTCACCCACGACCTCGTGGACGGTCACCTGGTTCGCCACGTCCTTGTCCCGGCGCTTGTGCACGATCGCCAGCGGCGCACCCAACCGGTCACACCAGCGGTCCGCCACCCGCACCCGGCCCGCGTCCGGCGACACGATCGTCAGCTTGTCCCGGTCCACCTTGCCGCCCACGTAGTCCGCCAGCAGCGGCAGCGCGAACAGGTGGTCCACCGGACCGTCGAAGAAGCCCTGGATCTGGTCCGTGTGCAGGTCGACCGTCAGGATCCGGTCCGCACCCGCCGTCTTCATCAGATCCGCGATCAGACGCGCCGAGATCGGTTCACGTCCACGGTGCTTCTTGTCCTGCCGCGCGTAACCGTAGAACGGCACGATCACGGTGATCGAACGGGCCGACGCACGCTTCAACGCGTCGATCATGATCAACTGCTCCATGATCCACTTGTTGATCGGCGCCGTGTGGCTCTGGATCAGGAAACAGTCCGCACCACGCGCCGACTCCTGATACCGCACATAGATCTCACCATTGGCGAAGTCGAAGGCCTTCGTCGGGACGACCCCGACACCCAGCTTCTGGGCGACCTCCTCGGCAAGCTCGGGGTGGGCGCGGCCGGAGAAGAACATCAACTTCTTCTCGCCGGTCGTCTTGATCCCGGTCACAGCACTGTCTCCTCAGAGGTTCTCAGCCGGCCGACTGCTCATACTGCGTCACGCGTGCGCGCGCGAGCCCGAATCGGCTGGTAGGGGTGCGGGTATGCACTCGTGCGGATGTGCACTTATCACGGTACGCCGTGTTTGGCGCACCCGTTTCCGGTCAGGCCTCGCCCCCACCCCGCCGGGACGCCGCCTCGGCCGCCTTCGCCGCCGCGCTCCCCGGACGCTTCCGAGCCACCCAACCCTCGATATTCCGCTGCTGACCGCGTGCCACAGCCAGCGAACCAGCCGGCACATCCTTCGTGATCACCGACCCGGCAGCGGTGTAAGCACCGTCCCCCACCGTGACAGGCGCCACAAACATGTTGTCCGAACCCGTCTTGCAGTGCGACCCGACAGTGGTGTGATGCTTGCTCTCCCCGTCGTAGTTCACGAACACACTCGCCGCCCCGATGTTCGTGAAATCACCGATCGTCGCATCCCCGACGTACGACAGATGCGGAACCTTCGTCCCCTCACCGATCGACGAGTTCTTCGTCTCCACATACGTACCGATCTTCGCCTTCACACCCAGACGCGTCCCCGGCCGCAGATACGCGTACGGCCCCACCGACGCCAGCTCACCCACCCGCGCACCATCGGCCACCGTGTTGTCCACCCGCGCCCCCGCACCCACCACGGTGTCGTTCAGCCGGCTGTTCGGCCCCACCTCGGCACCCGCACCGACCCGCGTCGACCCCGTCAGCAACGTGTTCGGATACACGACCGCGTCCTGCCCGAACTCCACCGTCACATCCACCCACGTCGACGCCGGATCCACCACGGTCACACCGTCCAGCATCGCCCGCGTCAACAGCCGGTCGTTCAGGGTCCGACGGGCCTCCGCCAACTGCACCCGGTTGTTGATCCCCGCGATCTCCCGGTGATCCCCGGCCACCGAAGCACCCACCCGGTGCCCGGCCTCCCGCAGAATCCCCAGCACATCCGTCAGGTACTCCTCACCCTGACTGTTGTCCGTCCGCACCCTCTTCAGCGCGTCCGCCAGCAGCGCCCCGTCGAACGCGAACACCCCGCTGTTGATCTCCCGGATCGACCGCTGCGCGTCCGAGGCGTCCTTGTGCTCCACGATCGCGGTCACCGCACCGGTCATCTCGTCCCGCACGATCCGCCCGTACCCGGTCGCGTCCGGCACCTCGGCCGTCAGCACGGTCACGGCGTTGCCGTCCGCCTCATGCGTCCGCGCCAGCCGCGCGAGCGTGTCCCCGGTCAGCAGCGGGGTGTCGCCGCACACGACGACGACGGTCCCCTCGACCGCACCGCCCAGCTCCTCCAGGCCCATCCGCACGGCGTGCCCGGTCCCGTTCTGCTCCGCCTGTACCGCCGTACGCACACCGGGGTCGATCTCGGCGAGGTGCGCGGCTACCTGCTCACGGGCGTGGCCCACCACGACGACGAGGTTCCGCGGCGCCAACTCCCCGGCGGCGGCCAGCACGTGGCCCACGAGGGAACGGCCGCAGATCTGATGCAGGACCTTCGGCGTGGCCGACTTCATACGGGTGCCCTCACCCGCTGCGAGAACGACGACGGCTGCCGGGCGAATGGCGCTCACGGGATGCCCTTCGGCTTTGGGTGGGGTTGGACATCCCGCAGGATACCGGTGGCACTTCGGGGGGGGCATGAGAGCGGGTCCTGGCTGTGTAGCCAGGACCCGAACTGAGCAAAGCTCCCCCGCCAGGACTTGAACCCGGACAGATGGCACCAAAAGCCACAGTGCTGCCAATTACACCACGGGGGAATATATCGACTAAACCGGACATTTACTCCAGCCGTCGAGTGGCGTCTCCTACTATGCCGTACCAAGCGCCCTCCATGCGACGATACAAATCGGCGCTCTTCGATACGTAGATGACCAGGCAGCCTCGGTATGCCTCCAACGTGTTCTTCCGGCTCGTCCTTGGATTGTGCTTCTTGAGTGTGGCCCTCTGGAACGTGGGGGGCTCCACGCCCGCCAAGGCAGCCCAGAACTCTTCGGCTGCCGTCACGTCAGCCGACTCGTGGATGCTGACCCGGAACCGTAGGCGCTCCGGCTCGACGCCGAGTGTGTCGAGCCACCGCAGGTAGAAGCTGATGACGTCCGGGTCGCTGTTGATGAATTGCAGCCTTTCGCGGCGGTCGTATGCCTTGTCCTTGGCGCCCTCCGCCCAGTAGAGGGCCACGCCTGTCAGGAACACCTCTCGGTCGGACAGGTGGCCGACCTGGCTTTGAGCCGCTGCTTTCGTCTTCTGTCGCTCCTCGTCGCGGACTGCCAGTTCGTGCTTCCACCTCTTCTGTGACGCGAGCTTGGCTTGCTCGGACGGGTCCCGGCGTTCCGGCTTAGGCAGATCCCGCACCCACAGCGAGATCGAGCTCTTGGAGCAGCCCAATTCCACCTGGATCTGGTCGTAGGTCCAGCCCTGGAGTCGTAGCTCCCTGGCCCTCGCTCGCAGGTCGTCCTTCGCGTTGGGGCGTTTCGTCCAGGCCGGCGGCGGTTCGCCCTCCAGGAGGCGGTTGAGGATGTCGTTGTTGTCGACGTGCAGGCGGTCGCGGATCTGCCGTCGGCTGAGTCCGGCCCGCCGCAAGGCAACCGCTCGCTCGCGCAGTGCCTCGAAGTCGGCGTATTTGCCGTTCGTGTACGTCATAGGCATACCGTCCAGCCGGAATGGCTGGTTCCGGTCGTGAACGGGGGACGTTCAGCAGTTCGAGGGATACCGGATTGTTTCGACGGCGTTCGAGGCGGGAGCGTGCTGCGGGCCGGTAGGCGAAACTCACCGGAAGAGGTGTAGTCCTCGCCCGTAGGCTGGGTGCATGACCATGACGGGGGAAGACCGCGCCAGGGGGCTGACCGGCCCCTGGTGGTGGGCGCGGCGGCGCGGGGCGGTGCTGGACGGGTGTCTGGCGCTGGTGTCCGCGGTGGAGTGCGGTGCGGAGGGGGTTCCGTTCGCGCGGGACGCGGGGATTCCGGTGTGGGTGGGGGTCCTGTTCGGGGTGCTCGCGGGGTCGGTGCTGCTGGTGCGCAGGCAGTGGCCGATCGCGGTGGTGCTGGTCGCGATCGCGATCACGCCGGCCGAGATGGGCTTCCTGATGGGCATCGTGGGCCTGTACACGCTGGCGTCGTGCGAGGTGCCGCGGCGGGTCATCGCGGCGTTGGCGGGGATGTCGCTGCTGGGGACGATGATCGTGTCGTTCGTGCGGGTGCGGCAGGACATGGCGCGGGGGGATCTCGCGCTGGGTGACTGGTTCGTGCCGTTCGCGTCGATCACGACGTCGGTGGGGCTGACGGCTCCGCCGTTGCTGCTGGGTCTGTACGTGGGGGCGCGGCGGCGTTTGATGGAGAGTTTGCGGGAGCGGGCGGACAGTCTGGAGCGGGAGCTTCAGTTGCTGGCGGAGCGGGCGGAGGAGCGGGCCGAGTGGGCGCGTAGCGAGGAGCGGACGCGGATCGCGCGGGAGATGCATGACGTGGTCGCGCACCGGGTGTCGTTGATGGTGGTGCATGCGGCGGCGTTGCAGGCGGTGGCGCGGAAGGATCCGGAGAAGGCGGTGCGGAATGCCGCTCTGGTGGGGGACATGGGGCGGCAGGCTTTGACGGAGCTCCGGGAGATGCTGGGGGTGCTGCGGGCGGGGGAGGGTGCGGGCGGCCGGGGTGCTGTTGCTGTGCCGTTGGCTGCGGTGGGGGTGGCTGCGGCTGCGGCGGCCGATGCTGATGCTTCGCGGGCGGCTGATGACGAGGGCGGGCCGTGTCTGTCGGAGTTGGAGGAGTTGGTGGGGCAGTCGGCCGCGGCGGGGATGGTGGTGGATCTTTCCGTGGAGGGGGAGGTGCGGGTGTACGCGGCGGAGGTGGAGCAGACGGCGTACCGGGTGGTGCAGGAGGCGTTGACGAACGTGCACAAGCATGCGGCGGGGGCGAAGACGCATGTGCGGTTGGCGCATCGGGGGGCGGAGATCGCGATGCAGGTGGAGAACGAGCCGCCGGGTGAGCCGGCGTCGGCGTCGGCGGTGGGGTTGCCGTCGGGTGGGAACGGTCTGGTGGGGATGCGGGAGCGGGTGCTGGGGCTGGGTGGGGTGTTCGTGTCGGGGCCGACGGATGTGGGGGGTTTCCGGGTGTCGGCGGTGATTCCGGCGGTGGGGTAGGGGGCCGTCGGCTCAGGGGGTGGCGGTGAGGCGTAGGGGTTCGATGCCGGCGATGAGGGTGGCGAGGGCGTGGTCGATGTCGGGGCCGGCGTACCAGTCGCCGGTGTGGTCGAGGGTGTAGACGCGGCCTTCGGTGTCGATGGCGAGGAGGGCGTCGGTGTCGGTTTCCTCGCCGAGGGGGCAGACCTCGGTGCCGAGGGCGCGGCCGAGGTCGCCGAGGGTGCGGGCGTGGTGGAGGCCGTGGAGGGGGTCGAGGTGGAGGGTGGCGGGGGCGATCTGGCGGCCGGGGCCGGTGGGGGTGATGCGCAGGGCGCCGAATTCGGCCCAGGCTTCGACGGCGGCGGGGAAGACGGTGTGCTGGTGGCCGGCGGGTGAGGTGTGTTCGCGGAGGGTGTCGGCCCAGATCTCGGCTTGTTTGATGTCCCAGCGTCCGGGGTGCCAGCCGGCGGCGCGCAGGGCGGCGTCGACGGGCACGGGGAAGCGTGTGGTGGAGCTGCGGTCGGGGTGCATATGCTCTTCGCTCGTCGGGTGTGCCGGTGGTTCGCGGGGTGCGGTGGTTCCGGTGACGGGGTGGTTCCGGGACGGTTGGTTCCGGGGTCGGGACGCCGGGGGGTCAGTCGCCGGTTGCGGTGGGGTCGACGATGCGGACGCCGAAGTGGGCGCTGAGCGCGGTGCAGGTGCGGCAGGGGGTGGCGAAGCTGCCGTGGAGGGGGTCGCCGTCCTCGCGTATGCGGCGGGTGGTGAGTTTGGCCTGTTTGAGGGCTTTGCGTGCCTCGCTGTTGCTCATGGGTTTGCGGGCGGCGCGTTTGCTGCGGGCGGCGTCGGCGGCGCTGATGTGGCGGGAGATGAGGATGGTCTCGGCGCAGCGGCCGGTGAAGCGGTCGCGTTGGGCGCTGGTGAGGGTGTCGAGGAAGTCCTGGACGAGGGGGTGCAGGGGTGGGGGTTCCTCGCCGCGGGCGGGTGTGCCGGTGAGGGTGGCGCCGCGGACGGAGAGGGCGGCGGCGACGGTGGGCAGGATGCCGTCGCGGCGGTGCAGGAGGGTGGGTGCGGGGGGTGTGTCGGTGCCGCTCCAGTCGATGCGGGGGTCGCCGGCCGCCCGCATGTCGGTTCCTCCGGTCTGTGCCGTGTTCATGGTCGTCTTCCCCTCCCGGGTGTCCCCCGAAGGACACAGAGTGCCAAATGCCGTGGCTGGTGCGGAAGCTGGGGCGGCGCGACACGCCCGGCGGGGGGCGGGCTGTCACGGCGGGGTGACGGCTGGTCACGGTGGGGGAGTGGCGGTTGTCTCGTCGTCATGGTGGGCCGGTGACCGGGGTGCGGGTAGCGCTTAGGCTGTCGGCATCCGCGATCGATACCGCCGTTCAGGCCAGAGATGACGCCGCAGGGGGCAACCGCCATGACGACAGGTCGGCTCGGGCAGGAGGCCGCGCCGCCGAACGCGGCCTATGCCGGGCAGGTCGTGCACTTCCCGGATCCGGTGCGGGCGGCACGTCACCCGAGAGGGGTACGGGTCGATGACGGCGGTTACCCCGATTTCTCTCCGTATGCGCGTGCGGCGGCGGAGATCGCCGATCCGCCGGAGGGTTTCGGTGTCGACGAGTTGCGGCTGACGGACTATGTGTCGGCGAACGCGGCGCTCGCGGCGACGGGGCACGAGTTGTGGGACACGGTGCCGGATGTGGCGACGCCGCACGGCTGGACGTGGCATCACGTGGTGGGGTCGCGGCGGCTGGAGCTGGTGCCGGTCGAGGTGAAGGCGTTGCTGCGGCATCACGGTGGGGTGGCGACGGCTCGGGTGGAGCACGGAAAGCGGGGGACGCGGCCGTTGCAGGAGACGCGTCCGGCGCATTTCGGGTTGCCGAAGTCGGGTGTGGCGGTGTCGGAGGCGCAGGTGCAGGGGGTCGAGGAGGACCTCGGGTACCGGCTGCCGGGTGCGTACCGGTCGTTCTTGAAGGCGGCGGGTGGTTGTGCTCCGGTGGGTGCGGCGCTGGACGCCGAGCTGGGTCTGCTGGTGGACCAGCCGTTCTTCACGGTGCGTGAGGAGGCGGCGGTCAATGACCTGGTGTACGTCAACAAGTGTCTGCGGGACCATCTGACGAAGGACTATCTGTGCGTGGGTTTCGTGCAGGGTGGTCTGCTCGCGGTGAAGGTGAAGGGCGAGCGGCTGGGTTCGGTGTGGTTCTGCGCGTACGACGATGTGCGGGACGTGGATCCGTCGTGTCCGCCGGCGGAGCGGGTGGAGCGGTTGCTGTTGCCGTGCGGTGAGGACTTCGACGGGTTCCTGTCGCGGCTGGCGGGTAATCCGCCGGAGCTGGAGACGGTGGCGAATCTGATGGTGGACGGCGGTTTCGCGCGTGCCGTTCCGGTGTCGTCGGTTCCGGTGGGGGAGTGAGCGTTCAGCGATGGTGACTTTCGCGCAGGCGCAGGAGCGCGCCGAGGAGTGGATCAACGGGGACGTCCCGTCGTACCAGCATCGTGAGGTGCGGGTGCGGGAGTTCGAGCTGGGTTTCGTGGTGTGGGGCGAGGACCGGGCGGACGGTCCGCGTTCGGACGCGGGTGGGCAGCGGTTGGTGCTGGCCCGGGACACGGGTGAGGCGACGCTGTGGCCGGCGCTGCCGGTGGGTGAGGTGATCCGCCGGTACGAGGAGGAGTACGGCCGTCCCGACGAGGCCGGGGCGCCGGTTCCGGCGCCGGCCGCGGCCCGGGTGGACCTGAACCAGACGTCGTTCCTGCTGAGTCCGCCGGAGTGGTTGCAGGAGGCGGCGGACAGGATGGGCATCCCGGACCGCCGGTCGGGCGAGGGCGCGGGTGCGGATTCGGGCGCGGGGGTGGGTTCCGGTTCGGCCGCGGCCGCGGATGCTGTCGCGGCTCCGGCCGCCGCCGCGCCGCCGTCTCCGTCCCCGTCTGCGGCTGGGGCTTCGGGTTCCGGCGCGGGTTTCGTTCCCGGTGTGGCTCCGTCCCCCGGTGGCCTGGCCGAGACGCAGGCCGGGGTGCCCGCTGCGGCGGCCGGCCGGGCCGGGGCGACAGGTGGGGAGCAGGAAGCGCCCGCCGGAGCCACGCCGTGGACCGGTACGGACACGAACACCGGCGGGACGGGTGCGGTGGCCGGGGCGCGGGACACGTCGGGGCAGGCGGCGCCGTGGTCCGGTGCGGACGCGCCCACGGGTGGTACCGGCGCCGGGTCCGGCGTGCGGGACGCGTCCCCCGGGGCGACGCCGTGGGCCGGTACGGACACGAACGCCGAGGCTGGGGAGGATCGTTCGGTGCCGCTGCCGGCGACGGTGTTCGCGCCGCCGTTGAGCGAGCAGGCCGACGAGCCGCCGCGTCCGCCGGCGGCCGCGCCGGACGCGAAGACGGCGCTGATGTCGGGGGGCAGCCAGTTGCCGCGTACGAGGGTCTCGCGGGCGCTCGACGACTCGTCCGGGCCGGGGGCGCCGGCGGCTCCGGTGACTCCCGGGGCTCCGCAGGGGAGTACGCCCCCGCCGGGTCCGGCGTCGTACGGCTACCCGGAGGCGCCGGCGGCCCAGGCGGCACCGGGTACGCCCCCGCCGGGCGCACCGGCGTACGCTCCGGCGCACGGTACCCCGCCCGCGCCCCCGGTCCCGGGGAGTGGTGCGCCGCAGGGCAGCACCCCTCCGCCGTACGGCTACCCGCAGGCGCCGGCGCCGGGCGGTGACCCGAACGCGGCGCAGTCGCAGTCGGGTTCGGCCGTTCCCGGGCGGCCGCTCGCGCCGAACGCCGGGGACATCGCGGACGCCGCGACGAGCAAGGCCGCGCCGCCGCCGCGGAAGGGCCGTGCCGGGGCGGGCGCGCCGCCGCCTCCGCCGGGTGCGCCCGGTGCGCCGGGCGGACGCCCGGGGAGTACGCCCCCGCCGCCCGCGCCTGCCGAGCCGGGAACGCCTCCGGGCGGCTACGTCCGCACCCAGCTGGTGTCGGCGCTCGGACCGGACGGGCAGCCCGAGGTGCCGGCCGCTCCGGGTGCTCCCAGCCCGCCCAGCCCGCCCGGCGCGCCGGGCGGTACTCCGCCGGGCAACGTCCACCACGCGGCCACAGTGTTCGCCGATCCGAGCCTGCTGGGCGGACCCGGCCCGGTACCGCCGCCGCCGAACGCCCCCGGTGCTCCCGGGGCCCCGGGCACCCCGCCTCCGCCCCCGCCCGCGCCGGGCATGCCGAACCCGCCCGGCGCCCCGGGGACCCCGGGTATGCCCGCCGCTCCTGGCGCGCCGCAGCCGCCGGGTGCGCCGGGTGCTCCGGGCGCGCGGGGTGCCGTACACCACGCGGAGACCGTCCTGGCCGCGCCGCCGGTGGCCGGTCCGGGCGCGCCCCCGCCCCCGCCGGCCCCGGGTGTTCCCGGAATGCCGCCGGGTGCTCCTGGCGCTCCCGGTGTTCCCGGTGTCCCGGGCATGCCGCCCGGCCCCGGTGCTCCGGGCGGGCCCGGTATGCCGCCGCCGGTGCCCGGTGCTCCCGGGATGGCGCAGCCCACGCCTCCCGGCGCGATGCCGCCCGCCGGTGTCCCGCTGCCGGGGCAGGCGGGGGCGTACGGGTATCCGCCGCAGGGGCAGCCGACGGTCGGCCCCGGTTACCAGGCGGTCCTGCGCTACCGCGCGCAGGACGGTTCGGAGCAGCAGCTGATCCGGCGTTCGGCGCCGGGCACGCCGCACCCGGAGTGGCAGATCTTCCACGAGTTGCGGGCGATGAACGTGCCCGCCGACCAGGTGCTGGAGCTGCACACCGAGTTGGAGTCGTGTGAGCTGCCGGGCGCGTACTGTGCGCGGATGATCCGCGAGCAGTGGCCGCAGGCGCGGATCACGAGCATCGCGCCGTACGGCACCGATCACGCCAGCCGGCAGCAGGGTATGCAGCAACTGCTGGCGCACCAGGGCGAGTTGCACCAGGTCGCGGACGGTCCCGCGCGGCCGGCGCCGGTGCGGGCGCCGCTGCCGCCGGTGCAGCCCGTGCCGCCGGTGCCGCCGGAGGCGATCGGGCAGGAGCTGGCGGGCGTGTTCGGGCCCGGTGTGTTCCGGTTCGAGCAGCAGGCGGTGTCGCGGCAGGGTGTGCCGCCGGTCGTGGCGCACACGCTGGTGGCGGCCGGGCTGCCGGTGGACCTCGGTCCGTTCTTCTGGGCGCAGGCCCAGCCGGGCCGTCCGGTGCCGACGCTGGCGGAGCTGGCGGCCGAGCGCGGGGTGCAGCCGGCGCCGGACGCGGGGTCGTACCTCGTGATGGGGACGGACTTCGGCCGGGCCGTGTGTGTGCAGTACGGCACCGCGAACATCGTGGCCGTGCCGGTGGAGGCGGGGCCGGGCGGTGCGCCGGTGGCGCCGCAGTTCGTGAACTCGGGGCTGCCGGAGTTCGCGCGCTGTCTGGCGCTGCTGGGCCGGATGTGGCGGCTGCGGTACGGGCTGAACCAGGAGCAGGCGGGCCGCTGGACGGTGGATTTCCAGGCCCAGTTGTCCTCCCTGGATCCGGCTGCGCTGGCTTCGCCGGAGAGCTGGTGGTCGGTGCTGCTGGAGCAGATGTGGGACGGGCTGCTGTAGGAGTCCGCGGGGGCGGCGACGTCCCAGCCCACAGGGGTTGAACGGCCGAGGGGCCGGGTCCGGTCGGATGGTCGGGCCCGGCCCTTCGGCGTGCCCCGCACCACCGTCGTGCACGAACTCGTGCCGGCTTCGACCGCGACATGCCTGCGGAGTGTCGCGTTATGAACACTTACGTCCGATCCATCAAGATATGCGCGAAATCATCCTGTCGTGTATGTCCGGTGGAGAGGGGTTCCCAGGGTGAGCAGCGCATCGGTGCCGCCGCATGGCTTCGTGACCATCCGGGGGCGCGGCTACCGCCCCGCTCAGGTCGACGCGTACCTGGAGGCCCTGTCGCGGGACCGGGACGCCGCGTGGGAGCGCGCCGCGCGGCTGACCGTGCTCGCCAGGGAGATGGAGGCGGAGGCCGTCGCGCTGCGCGAGGCCGTCGCCCAGCTCGCGCCGCAGACGTACGAGTCGCTCGGGGAGAGCGCCCGGCGCCTCTACCAGCTCGTGCTCGACGAGGCGGCGGACGTACGGGTGCGTGCCCGGCGCGCGGCGGAGAAACAGGTCGCGCAGGCCGAGGCGAGCGCCCAGGCGGTCCGCCGGGAGGCGCAGGAGGCCGCGGACGCGCTTCGCGCGGAGGCCGAGGACCGTGCCCGCCAGCGGCTCCTGGCGGCCCAGGCCGAGGCCGACGACCTGCGCGTCGGCGCCCGGCGCGAGGTGAAGGAGCGGCGCGGTGAGGCGCTCGCCGCGCTGCGCGAGGTACGGCAGCGCACCACGGGCATGCTCGCCGAGCAGGCGCGGGAGCACGCCGAGAGGCTGGCCGAGGTCGAGGCCGGTCTCGACGCCCAGGGCGCGGTCGCGGGAGCGGACACCGGTGAGGGGGTCGCGGCGCAGGTGTCGCCGGACGAGCGGGTGGCCCGCGCGGAGGCCGCCCTGGCCGAGGTGGAACGGGAGTTCACGGACGCGGAGGAGGAGGCCCGCCGCTGTCTGGAGGAGGCGGAGGTGCGTGCCGCCGAGATTGTCGCGGAGGCGCGGGTGCGCGAGGAGCGCGTCGCCCGGCAGACCGAACGGGTGCTGCGCGGGCACAAGGAGACGCGCAACGACCTCCAGGCCCACATGGATCACGTGCGCAACAGCCTGATCACCCTCACGGGCCGTGCCCCCGCCGAGTGACCGCCCGCACACCGGCGCCCCGGCCGAGTGACCGCCCGCACACCGGCCTCCCTTCGGACGACGGGCGTGCGTCAGCTTCCCTTCCGTACCGCCCCCGCCAGGATGCGGCCTTCCACCCCCTCATACTGGCGGCGCTGTTCCTCCGCCTGTCCGCGGCCGGAGAGGACCGTGCCCAGCCAGCCGAGGAGGAAGCCGGCCGGGATGGAGACGATGCCCGTGGTGGTGAACGGGAACCAGTTGAAGTCGGCGTGCGGGAACGCCGAGGTGGGTGAGCCGGAGACGAGGTTGGTGCCCGGCATGAGCAGCAACACGGTCAGTGAGCCGCCGAGCAGGGTGGCCAGCAGTCCGGTGCGGGTGTAGCGGCGCCAGAAGAGGCCGTACACCAGGGCCGGGGCGATCGCCGAGGCGCCCAGGCAGAAGGAGAGGGTGACCAGCGGCTGCAGGCTGTGGTGCTGCACCAGGGTCGCCAGCAGGATCGTCGGCACGCCGATGGCCAGCGCGGACAGCCGTGCCAGGGTCATCTCGCGGCGGGCCGGCATCGCCCGGACGCGGGCGGCGAACACGTCGTGGGCCAGAGAGTTGGCGCAGGCGAGGATCATGCCGGCGACCGAGGCGAGCAGGGTCAGGAAGATCGCCGTGGTGACCATGGTGAACAGGAACGTCTCCACCGTGGACACGTCGGTGCCGAACACCGCGCGCGTGCCCAGCAGATACGCCGTGTTGCCCTGCGGGTCGGCGAGCCCGATCGCCGTACGGCCCAACAGGGCCGTGGCGCCGAACCCGACGACGGTGATGACCAGGACGAACGCCGCGACGATGGACACCGCCCAGGACATCGAGCGGCGCACCTGGCGGGCGCTGGACGCGGTGTACATGCGCATCGTGACGTGCGGCAGCACGCCGCCGCCGAGGACGATGGTCAGCTCCGAGGTGATCATGTCCAGGCGGGGGGTGGCCGAGCCGCCGAACTGGAGCCCGGAGTGCAGGAACGCCGTTCCGGCGCCGCTCTGCCGGGCGGCGGTGTGGAAGAGCGCGCCGGGGTCCCAGTCGAAGCGGCGCAGCATCAGTACGGCGATGACGGCGCCGGAGCCGAGCAGCATCACTATCTTCAGGATCTGGATGAGGGCGGTGCCCTTCATGCCGCCGATCGCCGCGTAGCTGATCATCAGGACGCCGAGTCCGATGACGCAGCCGGTCTGCAGGGTCTCGCTGGAGAAGCCGAGGATGAACGCCATCAGCTGGCCGGTGCCGGCGAGCTGGACCAGCATCAGCGGCAGCAGCGCGGCGATGGTGACCGCGCAGGCGGAGATCCGCACCGCACGGCCCGGCATGCGGCGGGCCAGCGCGTCGCCCATGGTGAACCGGCCCGCGTTGCGCAGGGGTTCGGCCAGCAGGAACATCAGCAGGAGCAGGGACAGGGCCGTGCTGAGGGCGAGGACGACACCGTCGTAGCCGCACAGGGCGACCACGCCGCCGGTGCCGAGGACGGTGGCGGCGGAGATGTAGTCGCCGGCGATGGCGAGGCCGTTGCGCAGGGGGGACAGGGAGCCGTAGCCGGTGTAGAACTCGTCGAGGTCGTCCTCGCGGTCGGGGCCGGTCATCACGCACAGCAGCAGGGTGACGGTGGCCACGGCGGAGAAGGCGACCAGGGACATCGTCTGCCCGGAGCCGCTGAACCCGGTGAAGCCGGCGGGGTCGGGCGGCCCGGCGGCGAGCGTGCTCAAGGGGGCGCCGAGGGCGGCGGTCAGGGGGGTGCTCATCGGCCGGCTCCTCGGCGTGCGTCCACTTCGGCCTCTTTGCGGATGCGGTCCGCGAGGGGGTCCACGTGACGGCGCGCGGTGTGTTCGTACAGGGCGATCGCCAGCCAGGTGACGGGGAGTTGGAGGAGGGCGAGCAGCAGTCCGGCGGGGATGCCGTCGGCGACGGTGCTCGTCATGACGTCCGGGGCGAACGCGGACAGCACCAGGAACAGGGTGAAGTAGCCGAGCGCGGTGACCGTGGCGGTGCGCCGTTGCAGTCGGTAGGCGCCGCGCAGGACGCGCAGGTCGCTGTGGTGGCCGAGGGGTTCGCGCGGGGGCTGTGGCCGGGGCGGGCCGGGCGGCATGGGCGGTGGCGGTGGGGGCTGCCAGGGATAGGTGAGGTGCGGCGGGTGGTCGTGTGACATCCCGGGCTCCTTGCGTGGTTCGGGTCCGCGGCGGCGGACCGCAGGGAGGTGGGGGGTGGGAGTGGAGACGCACGTTACTCGCAGGTAGCCGCGATGCGCGAGGGTTTCAGCGAACTGGACGGTCGGTATGCGCTTGCCTGTTGACCCTCACGCCGCGGAAGGGTGCAGGCTGGGGGTCCGAACCGGTTCGAAACGGGTGCCGGCGTAGGGCCGGGGGGTGGAGCCGACCCCTAGGCGGACTCCACCCGTCGGTGGACAGCCCCTAGGGGTTCCTCCGTACTACGGGTCGGGGAGGGTTCGTCCCCCCGGAGGACGAGAAGGGCCCCGTGCGGTCCTTAACCTGGCTTTACGCCGCCGGGGGGTGGCTGACCGAACCAGCGGGGGTGGGGATTTCCCCCGGAGAAGAGGGGGCTCCGCACCAGCGCGCGGCACCACTGCCGCCCGCGAGACTCGTCGACGTACGAAGACACCGTACGCCGCACCACTCAGGACGCACCGCTTCGGCGGGACGCCGACACCGACTTGCTGACCGACATAGGAGATATACCGTGACTTCGGCTGTGACTGTTCCCAGGCACGGGGGTACTGGAGGGACTACGGCCGTCGCCGCGCGGGCGCGGCAGGTCGTGAAGGCGTACGGCGCCGGGGAGACCCGTGTCGTCGCACTGGACCACGTCGACGTGGACATCGCCCGCGGCCAGTTCACCGCGATCATGGGCCCCTCGGGGTCCGGCAAGTCCACGCTGATGCACTGCCTCGCCGGGCTCGACACCGTGACCAGCGGTCAGATCTACCTCGACGAGACCGAGATCACCGGCCTGAAGGACAAGAAGCTCACCAAGCTGCGCCGGGACCGGATCGGGTTCATCTTCCAGGCGTTCAACCTGCTGCCCACGCTGAACGCGCTGGAGAACATCACGCTGCCGATGGACATCGCCGGCCGCAAGCCGGACCGGGGCTGGCTGGACCAGGTCGTGGAGACCGTCGGCCTCGCCGGGCGGCTCAAGCACCGGCCGACCCAGCTCTCCGGCGGTCAGCAGCAGCGTGTCGCCGTGGCCCGCGCGCTCGCCGCCCGCCCCGAGATCATCTTCGGTGACGAGCCGACCGGAAACCTCGACTCGCGCGCCGGCGCCGAAGTCCTCGGGTTCCTGCGCCGCTCGGTCGACGAGCTGGGCCAGACCATCGTGATGGTCACCCACGACCCCGTCGCCGCCTCCTACGCCGACCGCGTGCTGTACCTCGCCGACGGCAGGATCGTCGACGAGATGTACCAGCCGACGGCCGACCAGGTCCTGGACCGCATGAAGGACTTCGACGCCCGGGGGCGTACGTCATGACCGTCATGAAGACCTCCATGCGCAACTTCTTCGCGCACAAGGGCCGGATGGCGCTGTCCGCCGTCGCGGTGCTGCTGTCGGTGGCGTTCGTCTGCGGGACGCTCGTCTTCACCGACACGATGAACACCACGTTCGACAAGCTGTTCCAGGCCACGTCCTCCGACGTGCAGGTGGGCGCCAAGGGCTCCTCCGACACCGGTGAGACCACCTCCAGCACCGGCAAGCCGCCGGTCATGCCGGCCTCCGTGGTCGACCGGGTGCGCCACACGCCGGGCGTGAAGAAGGCCGAGGGGACGGTGTTCTCCACCTCGGTGACCGTCGTCGACAGCAAGCTCGACAAGCTCTCCCCGAGCAGCGGCGCTCCGACCATCGTCGGCAGTTGGAACGGCAACGACGCCCGCACCATGAAGGTGACCTCCGGTACGGCGCCCAAGGGCCCGGACCAGGTCATGGTCGACGCGGACACCGCCAAGAAGCACCACATCGGGCTCGGCGACGACATCGGCATCCTCACCGCCGTCGGCACGCACCACGCGCGCGTGTCCGGCATCGCCACCTTCACCGTCACCAACCCGGGCGCGGCGATCTTCTACCTCGACACGAAGACCGCCCAGCAGACCCTCGTCGGCAAGACGGGCGTCTACACCAACGTCAACGTCACCGCCGCCAAGGGCGTCAGCGACGTCCAGCTGAAGAAGAACGTGACCGCCGCGCTCGGCGGCCACGGCTACAAGGTGCAGACCGCCAAGGAGGTCGCCGACGCCAACCAGAAGCAGATCAGCGGCTTCCTGAACGTCATGAAGTACGCGATGCTCGGCTTCGCCGGGATCGCCTTCCTCGTCGGCATCTTCCTGATCATCAACACCTTCTCGATGCTGGTCGCCCAGCGCACCCGGGAGATCGGCCTGATGCGGGCCATCGGCTCCTCCCGCAAGCAGGTCAACCGGTCCGTGCTCGTCGAGGCCCTGTTGCTCGGCCTGGTCGGCTCCGCGCTCGGCGTCGGCGCCGGCGTCGGCATCGCGGTCGGCCTGATGAAGCTCATGGGCAAGATGGGCATGCACCTGTCGACCGACGACCTGACGATCGCCTGGACGACCCCCGTCCTCGGCGTGATCCTCGGCGTCGTCGTCACCGTCCTCGCCGCCTACCTGCCGGCCCGCCGCGCCGGCAAGGTCTCGCCGATGGCCGCGCTGCGCGACTCCGGTGCGCCCACCGACGCCAAGGCCGGTGTCCTACGCGCCGTGATCGGCCTGGTCCTCACCGGCGCCGGCACCGCGAGCCTCTTCGCCGCCGCCAACGCCGACAAGGCCAAGGCCGGCTCCGGCTGGCTGGGCCTCGGCGTGGTGCTCACCCTGATCGGGTTCGTCGTCATCGGCCCGCTGCTCGCCGGCGGCCTGGTGCGCGTCCTCGGCGCGATCATCCTGCGCGTCTTCGGCCCCGTCGGCCGGATGGCCGAGCGCAACGCGCTGCGCAACCCGCGCCGCACCGGCGCCACCGGCGCCGCCCTGATGATCGGCCTCGCCCTCGTCGCCTGCCTGTCGGTCGTCGGCTCCTCGATGGTCGCCTCGGCCACCGACCAGCTCGACAAGACCGTCGGCACGGACTTCATCGTGATGGGCGACAACGGCCAGCTCATCAAGCCGCAGGACGTGCAGGCCATCAAGGACACCGCGGGCCTGACCCACGTCACCGAGTACCGGCCGATCCAGGCCGACTTCACCACCCCCGACGGCAAGACGCTCAAGAAGACGGACATCACCGGCGCCGACCCGACCTACGCCACCGACCTGCACAAGAAGACCGTCGCCGGCGACCTGAAGGACGCCTACCTGCCCGGTTCGATGTCGGTCGACGAGAAGTTCGCCAAGGCCCACGGCATCCACCTCGGCTCGAAGATCACCGTCAAGTTCGACCAGGGGGCCACCGCCCACCTCACGGTCCGCGCCATCACCAACAGCAAGGACCTGATCGACCAGGGCGCCAAGTACACCTCCCTGGCCACGCTGAAGAAGTACGTGCCCGCCGGCAGCATGCCACTCGACCAGCTGGTCTTCGCCAGCGCCAAGGACGGGCAGCAGGACGCCGCCTACACGGCCCTGAAGACGGCCCTGCACAAGGACCCGAGCGTGACGGTCCGCGACCAGACCGACTACAAGCAGGAGCTGAAGGACCAGATCGGCCAGCTGCTGAACATGATCTACGGCCTGCTGGCCCTCGCGATCATCGTCGCGATCCTCGGAGTCGTGAACACCCTCGCCCTGTCGGTGGTGGAGCGGACCCGGGAGATCGGCCTCATGCGGGCCATCGGCCTCTCCCGCCGCCAGCTGCGCCGCATGATCCGCCTGGAGTCCGTGGTGATCGCCGTCTTCGGCGCCCTCCTCGGCCTCGGCCTGGGCATGGGCTGGGGCGCCACCGCCCAGCAGCTCCTCGCCCTGCAGGGCCTGAAGATCCTGGACATCCCCTGGCCGACGATCATCGGCGTCTTCATCGGCTCCGCCTTCGTGGGCCTCTTCGCCGCCCTGATCCCGGCGTTCCGGGCGGGCCGCATGAACGTCCTGAACGCCATCGCCACGGACTGACCACCACCCCACAAGCCACCGCACACGGGGGTTGCGGAGGAGCCCGGCGCCGAAAGTCACCCGACTTCCGGCGCCGGGCATTGGCGTACCTGGGGGGTGGGCAACTGTTCGCCCGACCGAGCCCCGACCCGGGTGGGTCACTTCTCGACCCCCCGAGCCCCGACCGGCCTGGGCTCCTTCTCGGCCCACGGAGCCCCGCCCCCCTGCGGGCCACTGTTCGTCCCCCCGAGCCCCGACCCGGGTGGGCCGCTTCTCGACCCCCCGAGC